>NZ_RAWD01000173.1:0-20298 GCF_003612065.1 Corallococcus sp. CA047B | reverse complement strand
ATTCAGCTCGTGGGGCGTGGGGGAACGGGTGGGGCCACAAGGCCTCGGATGAAGACCTCGAAGGAGGCGTCCAGCGCCTCCGTCACCCGGGCATCCGGCTCCTGCGTCATCATCCTGGGCGCGAGCAGCATGAGAAGTTCCACGAAGCCCCGGGCCACCTGCTGGGACGAGGCCACGGCGAACACCCCCTGGGCCACCCCTTCATCGAGGACGTGCGCGAGGACCGCCGCGTCCATCTCCAGCATCTGGGGCATCAGGTGCGTGACCTGTGTGCCCAGCTCGAACAGGGTGCTCATCTCGATGCGCTGCCCGACGGGCGCCCGGGAGTGCTGCTCCATC
The DNA here is from genome assembly GCF_003612065.1 of Corallococcus sp. CA047B. Taxonomy (NCBI): domain Bacteria; kingdom Pseudomonadati; phylum Myxococcota; class Myxococcia; order Myxococcales; family Myxococcaceae; genus Corallococcus; species Corallococcus sp. CA047B. The sequence continues at coordinate 19,959 of NZ_RAWD01000173.1, read as the reverse complement.
TTGCAGCGGATGAAGGCGCGGACCTGGGCCTCGGGCGTCGCGGCGCGGCGGACGCTCGCCTTGAGCTCGGAGAGGCTCTGCTCATGCGACTTCCGGACGACGGCCTCGAACAGCGCTTCCTTGTTCTCGAAGTGCAGGTAGATGCTGCCCTTGCCGACCCCCGCGCGACGCGCGATGTCTTCGACCGAGGCCTTCTTGAAGCCGAACCGGGCGAAGATTTCGCCAGCGGCGTTGAGGATGGCGGTGCGAGGGTCCGGACTCATTGACTGGATTTATAATCCGGTCACCGGGTCAGCGCAAGTCCGGCGTCCCATCCAGGCCCCGTGCGGGCGGCAGCCAGGCAGGCGGGGAGGGGGAACCCCGCGCTCAGGCCGGCCCCGACGCCGCGTCCTCGGGGGCATCTCCCGTGCCCCGTTGCTGGAAGGCTTCGCGCAGTGCGTGGGCCAGGGCGCGTGCCGTCGTCGAGGCACGTCCCCGGTACACCATCCGCGAGCTGAACCGGGTGTGCAGCCAGATGTAGGCGCGTTCGGAGTGCAGGACCCGCCAGGACAGGGCCGCGTAGCCCAGGAGCGCCGCCGCGCCGAGCGCCAGGCCTCCCGGGCTGCCATCGCGGACGAACGCAGCCAGCGGGCCCTGCTTGAGCCCATCCACCAGGAGCAGCATTCCCGCGAGCACGGCCAGCGCGCGCGGCAAGCGGTTCGTGGGCGGACGGAACAGCACGGTGACGCCGCGGACATGTTCCAGGCTCCACGTCCGGCCGTGCATCACCACGCTTCGCGTCGTCACCCGCACGCCGCCGGAGTCGAAGAGCACCTTGTCCACCGTCGGCGTCTCGTCCGTTGAGGGCACGGTCGTTTCCCCGGAGGCCACGTCGGGATGCGGAGCGTCTGGCATGTCGTCACCGGGTTTCCCGCGAGTGTCTGCTCCGGCCCAGCGCGGCCCCTTCACGCCCAGGCTCCACCTGCCGCGGTCCTTGCTTCGAAGCGTCATGGGCTGAGCTCGATGCCGAGTCCCGGCGCGATGGACCACAGCCCCCGGTGCCCGTCCCAGGGCGGATACCACTCGCCCACCACCTGCACGCGGAGGCGTTCGAGGAACGCCGCTCCGAGGAGGCCCTGCACCACGGGGCGCGAGCACGCACTCACCCCCGCGGAGTGGCAGTCCTCACCGGCCGAAGGCTTCCGCGTGCTGAACTGCCAGCCCCCGCGCAGCGCGAGGCGCCCCTGGGCGAGCGACGCCTGCAGCGCGGCCGGTCGGAACTCGGGGCCTACGACCGCGGCCAGCGCGAAGGGCTCCCCTCCAGCCGACGAGAACACCCGCTGAAGTCCGCGCAGGCCCAGCGCGCCCGAGAGCCGCAGCCCCTGGGGCATCGCGGGTGCGCGGGTGCCCAGACTCACGCCCAGCTCGGTGAGGGCGGGCCCCATCACCAGGTGGACCGAGGTGCGCGGGGGCTCGTACGCCACGCTGTCCGCGACGAGCTTTCCGACGAACTCGACGGCCCTTGCGCCGTCACCCGGTTGCGCGTCGGCGAGCTTCTGCACGGCGTGCCCGAGGGCCTGTCGGATGTGCAGCAGCGCGATGTCGTCACGCCCCGGAGGGGCCCCGAGGTCGCGGAAGTGGAAGCCATAGGCACCCAGCAGCCGCAGGGTCTGCGCGAGCTCCGTCTCCTGCGCGCCCCGCCGCCAGTCCGGCCACTGCTTCGGTGAGAGTCCCGGCACCCGTGGCGGCGCCTCACCTGACGCTGCACGCTCGCAGTGGGGGTTGCGCCAGCCGCGCGGGCCCGAAGCGGCCCCCGCGTCGCGGCACACGACGTACAACTGATCGAGCGACACCTGCAGCAGCACGCGGAAGTCGGTCAGCGCCTCGCCGGCGCAGGCTGCTTCGGCCCCCGGCAGCCCGTCGTACACCGCGCGCATGCAATGCAAGGGCGTCCAGTCCGCCCCCTCTGCCTCGGGAGGCTCGAAGCGCCCGAGTCCCGCGGTGGCCGCTTCCTGGTCCATGGCCCGCGCGTCGTACATGCCCAGGTAGAAGTCGAAGCTGCGAAAGGCCGTCTCGAAGAAGCCGAAGAAGGCCGCCAGCGGGGCGCTCGCGGCCGGGAAGTGCCGGCGCGGCAGGGCGAGGCGCTCGGCGATCTCCGGCTCCTCTTCAAGGAGCAGCGCGAGCTCCTTGGAGCGCGCCGTGTCGATGAAGGCCGACACCACGCCGCCGAGCATCGTCAGCAGTTGTGGCTCCGTACGCTCCTCCCGTTGGCGGGGCGCGGCCGGGTACTCGGTGGCGTCCGGATCCAAGAAGGTGAAGAAGACATCGGTGGGGGAGCGTTGGCCGTCGGGCTCGGGGGCGTCGCGCCAGCGCGGGGCTCCGCCCTCCTTCGAGGGTTTGAGCCCGTCGCGCGCGAGACCCACGGCGAGTCGCAGCGGCGTGTTGTCGAAGATGCCGCCATCCACGTAGTCGGCCACGTGTGCTTCGGTGGACAGGCACACGCCAGGGCGGGCCGTCGCGCCCGCCGCGCAGGTGGCGAGCGCCTTGGGTGGGAAGGCCACCGGGAAGGACATCGACGCGAGGACGAGGTCGCGCACCTGGGCGAACGCCACCTCGCCTTGCGCGTCGGTGACGAGCATCGGCTCACGCCGCGTGCTGCCGGAGACGGTGTAGTTCGTCACGCGCGGCAGCCGGCCAGGGCCGCGCCCCTGGATGCGCAGGGCGAACTTCTCCTCCATGCGCGGCAGCGCCAGGCGCCCACCCGCCACGTACACGAGACGCGGCTCCACGCGCGTGGCCGACACGCCCAGCACCACGTCGCACGCGGGCGACAGCCCCCGGTTCCAGGAGGCCTCGATGCGCAGCGCCTGGGCCTCCAGCCATGTCCGGGAGAGGGCGCCCAGGGGCGTCACGTCCTCGGGAACGAAGAGCTGGCCATAGCCCACGGGGATCCACGTCTCCCAGAAGAGGGACCGGGTGGGTCCGGGCGCCTCCTCGCCACACGCCGCGAGGACCGTCAGCAGCACGTTGAGACTGCCGGCCGAGGCCCCCGTCAGCAGCCGCATTCGCTCCACACCGGCCGCGCGGGACGTGGTGGCGGCGTACGCGAGGAAGCCCGCCTCGTAGGCGCCCAGCGCCACCCCGCCGCTGACAGTGAGCGAGTACGCGCTCGCACGAAGACCGGGCTGGATCATGGGTGCCTCGGGGGCGTCAGCCCTTGCCACGCCCGCGATGAGCAGGAGCGCCGCGAAGGTGGCGCCGCGTCCCAGGCCGCTGTGCAGCGCCTGTCTTCCATTCATGCCGGGTCGTTTCACAAGCTGACTCCTGCCACGGCTCCGAGCGTCACTTCGGGCATGGAGGCCCTGCGCGTCACGTCGGTGTCCGAGGCCAGACTGTTCCCAGCCCGCGGCACGCTCGACCGGGCTTCCGGGGCACCCGGGACGGTCACGCTGGCGCCGCTTCCACACCCTGCCTCCGCCCTCAACTTGATGGGCCCCTTCATCACTTCGCTCCTCGATGTGGGGCCGGGCGCTTCACGGGATTTCCCTCGCTGGGTGACTGAAATGGTTTCCTGGTCAGTCCCAGGCATGGAAATGCCTGGTCGGTCCCACCACGGCTTCACGGAGCCCTGGTCGAGGAGGACGGTGCGAGGATCGAACCCAGTGACCAAAATGGTAAACAGGTCATGAGGTCAATGCAAGCTCGCCTCGTTTGGGGGGCTCCCGGTCCATGAGGACGCCCCGCCGGAGGCTGTTCGCCAGAACCTGTCCGACTGTCGGACAGGTTCACGCCATGCGCCCCCAGCGGGAGAGCCGTGTCGGGGGACGGGCTTCCGGGCGCTGAAGTCCGACGGCCTTTCGCGGTATGTCGGCGCCGATGAAGGAGTCCCGGTACGTGCGATGGGGCCTGGGCGTCCTCCTGGTCGCGCTCTTGCTCCAGGCCTCACGCCTCGCGCTGCACAAGGCATTCAGCATCGACGAGTTCCAGTACGCGCATGCCGCGTGGCTCATGGCTCACGGCCAGGTGCCGTACCGCGACTTCTTCGAGGTGCACTTTCCCCTCGTGTACCAGCTGCTGGCGCCGCTGTTCGTGCTGCTCGGGGATGATCCGCGTCAGGTGCTCGTCCTGCGCGCCGCGATGCTCGTGCCGCTCGCGGGGGCCTGCGTGTCGGTGTTCCTCCTCAACCGCCGCGAGGGACGCACCGCCGCGCTCCTGGCCCCGGTGCTGCTCCTGCTCACGCCCGCGTTCCTGCACTTCGCCACGGAGGTGCGTCCGGATGCGCTCACCGCCGCGCTCTTCCTGGGTGCCCTGGCCGCGCTGGCCGCGCAGCCTGCCTCCGCCTCCACGTCCTTCCTGGCGGGCGCGTTGCTCGTCGCCTCCGGATGGGGTTCCCAGAAAGCGCTCTTCTTCGGGGGGCTGGTGGGCGCGGTCCTCATCGCGGACCTCGTCCTGCGCCGGGGACGTACGCTCGCGCTCATCGCCGTGCCGCGCGCCTTCTTCCTCGGCGTCCTCACCGTGCTGGCCGCCGTGGCCGCGTACCTCACGGTGACCGGCTCCTGGCGCGCCTGGTGGCAGTGGTGCTTCGTCTGGGCGTCCGAACACCAGCGCCACTACCCGGGCTTCTCGTGGCGCGACCACCTGGTGCCGGCCCTGGGGAAACAGCCTGCGTTCTTCCTCCTCGCCGCCGTTGGATGTGCCCTCACCGTCCAGCGGCTGCTCCGGCGCGACCCGAACGTGCCGCTGCGCGAACGCCTGCGAACGTCCGACCTGCTGCTTGTCATCTCCGTGCCCGCGACGTTTGGTGCCTACGCACTCCAGCGCGCACCGTTCCCCTACAGCCTGCTGCCCTTCCTCGGCGTGCTCGCGCCTTTCGCTGCGCGCGGGGTCCTCGCGGTCCTCGCACGGCTGCGCACGCCGGTCGGACGCACCGTGGGCCTCATCGGAATCGGTGGGTTGTTCGTCGTGCAGGCCGCGCAGGTGGAAGCGCTGCTGGACGGCGGCGGCAATGCACGGCAGCGCGAGGTGCTCGCGCGCATCGCTACGCTCACGGGGCCGGAGGATGTCGTCTACGACAACTCGGGTGGCTTCGTGAGCCGGCCCCACGCGCACTTCTATTTCTACACGGACGCGTATTTGCGCGGCTCACTCGTGGACCTGCTGTCCCATGACATGCCCCGTGCGCTCGTGGAACGGGGCTGCGTGCTTCGCGTGGACGACCTGCGCACCGCTGGCTTGCCTCCCGCGCTGCGCCGCTTCCTCGATGCGCACTACCAGCCGTTCGACGGAGACGTGTTCCTCTGGGGCCAGCGCTACCGCGTGCCCAAGGACTCCGGAACGCTGGACGGCCAGTTCCTCGCGGTGCGCGCGGACCGGTACTTCCTCCATCCCGCGAGCGCGCTCGACACCGGTGCGCTGTTCATCGATGGCGCGCGCATCACCACTCCGGAGTTCGCCCTGTCCCAGGGCCAGCACACCATTCGTTACGAAGGGCGTGCGGAGGCCTTCCAGCTCCTGTGGCTGCCCCGTGATGGGAAGCGGTGGACGCCGCGTCCCGGCGCGCCGTCGACGTACTCGCGCCTGTTCTGATCCGGCTTCCGTCAGTTCGAGACACGCGGGTCGCCCAGTGGGCTTGCCTGCTCACGGCCCTGGGGGATGACGGCAGTGTCATCCCGGCCCTCTCCCGCGCGCGCTCCATTCTGAAGTCAACCGTGCGTGCCTTTCCCGGCCCCCGGTTGAACTTCCCTGCGCAGGGGCGAGCCCTACTGTGCCTGGGCAGGAAACACTGCAGTGGAGGTTGCCGTGGCGGAACATGACTCGGGACGGAAGCGGACGCGCGCTCCCATTGCCTCACAGGGCGTGATGAGCCTCCTGGATCGCTGGGTCTCCGACCTTGAAAAGGAGACGCCCTTCGCGCCCCCGGAGCCCGGCCCGCGCAACCCGGCCGCCCCTCCTCAGTCAGAGGAAGACCCCTTCTCCGAGCCGAAGCCCCGGACCCCGCCATCAAGGTCCGAGGCCGACCCCTTTTACGAGCCGAAGAAGCCCAGGACTCCGTCCTCGCGGACCGAGGCCGATCCGTTCTCCGAGCCGAAGAAGCCCAGGACTCCGTCCTCGCGGACCGAGGCCGATCCGTTCTCCGAGCCGATGAAGCCCCGGGCCCAGTCCTCGCGGTCTGGGGCCGACCCCTTCTCCGAGCCGAAGAAACCCCGGACCCCATCCTCGCGGACCGAAGCGGATCCCTTCTCCGAACCGACGCCCAGGACCCCGGCATCGCAGCAGCAAGAGGCTCACACCTCCGCCCTCCGCGCGGCCCGCGAGGAGATCCAACTCCAGGGCATGGTGGCCACGCTGCCTCCCTTGAACGCACGGGTCGTCCTGGGCCACGAGAACGGCCGGCTCATCCACCGGGGCACCGTCGCGATACGCGGTCCGTGCGCCCCCTCCCGCGAAGAGGTCATCGGGCTTGGACTGACGGAGGCCCAGGCCCGAGCGATGGAGTTCGTCCTCGCCTGGTTCGGACACCCGTTCGACGCGGTGACCTGGGACTCCCCCTCCGGAGTCGAACTCCGCTGGGGCGCCTGGCCGCTGTCGGGGCCCGCGCTCATCGCCGCGCTGGCCCACTGGAAGCAGCGTGAGCCCGACGCGTTCGAGGCGCGACTCGGACGGCTGGGCATCGACGTCACGCTGGAGGAGCCCGCCTCCCTGCACCTCCAGGGTTCGCGAGGTGCCCCTCCCTGCGAGGGACGCGAGGCGCTGGCCCTGCTCGGCGAGGACCCGAAGTTGATGGCGGCGCTGGCCCAGGCCGGACGGGAGCGCGGCGCGCAGCTGGCGCAGCTCGAAGCCCTCATCGCGCAGGTGCTGCGCCCCCTGCTGGCCTCCTGTGCGCCAGGCGCGGCCGAAGGGGCTTCCCCAGAAGGCCCCTTCTCGACGGCGCGCGCGCTGGCCCTGCTCTTCCACACCGAGCTGCGCTTCGGTCGCCGGGGCGTCACGAAGCTGCTGGCGCACGCGCGCGAAAAGCCGGGGCAGCCCGCTTCGGGCGAACGCGCGGGCGAGCTCCTCGCGGAGGACCTGCGCACCGCCGGGCGCGTGCGCGAGGCCGCGGAGCTGTGGCGCCTCCTGGCCTCTCCCGAACTCGCGGATCCTCCCTAGCACGCCATGGAGACGCCACTTCGACCTGGGAGCCATGTCCTGCTCGTCATCCCCGAGCACGGTGCCGCGGCCACTCCCGGCGCGCGAAACCCGGCCATGACCGGAGAGCTCATCATCGGAGGCCAGCGCTATCATCTGGTGCCCGCGACGGAGCCAGCACTCGCGTCCGACCCTCGACCCACCGCCGTGCCCGCCTCCGCCGTGCAGTTGCTCACCGCGCGCGAGCTGCAGGTCGTCTCGTGCATCAGCGAGGGCCAGGGCAACAAGCAGATCGCCGCGAAGCTGGGCATCAGCACGTGGACCGTGGCGGCCCACCTGCGGCGCATCTTCGCCAAGCTCGGCGTGGACACGCGGGCGGCCGTGGTGTCGCGCTGCTTCGGCGCGCCCTCCGTGCCGCCGCTTCCCTGAGAAGGAGTGTCGTCAACCCAGGCCCGGCGGAGGCGCTGCTCGCCTTATTCGTCCACGTAAGGCATGCAGCCGGGGGTCAACGTCGGCGGGCCTTGGGGGCCAGCTCCTGCGCCATCACCTCGCGCGCCACGCTCACGAAGGCGCGCAGGGACGGAGACACCTGCGCCCGGCTGGGGAAGTACAGGAAGAACCCCGGCACGGCCGATGCGTATGGCTCGAGCACCAGGCGCAGGCTCCCTCGACGCAACTCGTCCGCGATCTCCGGCTCGAACGTGTAGATGAGCCCCACTCCGGAGACCGCGAGGAGCCGCATGAGCTTGTCGTCGTTGGTCGTGACCGGTCCGTGGACCGGGACGCGAAACGAGCGCTTCCCGCGCTCCAGCTCCCACGCCCACCGTGCTCCGCTGGTCATCGAGCGGATGCCGATGCAGGCGTGGTCCAGGAGGTCCTTGGGCTCTCTGGGCGTTCCGCGTCGCTCCAGGTAGGTGGGAGCGCCCGCGACGACGAAGCGCCCCGGCGCCGTCAGGCGGACCTGCACCATGTCGCGTTCGATCGCTTCGCTGAGACGGATGCCCGCGTCGTACCCCTCCGCCACCAGGTTCACGAATCGGTTCTCGACGATGACATCGACCTCGACCCTCGGATGGCGTTCGACGAAGGGTGGTAACAGGTGAGCGAGGACCAGCGGCACCGCCACCGACGGTACCGTGAGCCTCACCCGGCCCGTCACCTCGCCGGGCTGCGCCGCCACCGTCTCGAGGGCCTCGAGCACCTGCTGGACGCCGGGCCCCGTGTGCTCCAGCAGCCGTTGACCCGCGTCGGTGAGGGCCACGCTGCGCGACGTCCGGATGAGCAGCGCGATGCCGAGGCGTGCCTCGAGCTGACGGACCGATTGGCTGAGCGCGGAATTCGAGATCCCCAGCTCCTTCGCGGCCGCCGTGAAGCTGCGGCGCCGGGCTACCGCCAGGAAGGCGTTCAGGGCATTGAGCGGAGTGAATGCCATCGTCGAGGCCTCATACCCGGATACCCGGGGCGCCGGCCAGTGGCCGTGACTCGTGCAGGGTCCTGCCTATTGCCCCCTCAGCGAGGCCATGTCGATGGAGAAGCGGTACTTCACGTCCGCCTTCAGCAGCCGCTCGTAGGCTTCGTTGATCTTCTGGATCGGAATGACCTCGACGTCCGCGGTGATGCCGTGCTGCCCGCAGAAGTCGAGCATCTCCTGGGTGGCTTGCATGCCGCCAATCATCGAGCCGGAGATGCTCTTGTTCCCGAAGTGGAGCGCGAGCGCCGGAACCGCGTGCGGCTTGTCCGGCACGCCGACCAGCGTGAGGTTGCCCTCGCGCCGGAGCAGGTTCAGGTAGGCGGTGAGATCGTGCACCGCGGAGACGGTGTCGAGGATCATGTCGAAGCTGCCAGTGTGCTTCTTCATCTGGGCCGCATCGCGAGAAACGACGACCTCGTGCGCTCCGAGGCGGAGCGCGTCCTCGGTCTTGGCGGGGCTCGTCGTGAAGACCACGACGTGCGCACCCATCGCGCGGGCGAACTTCACGCCCATGTGGCCGAGGCCTCCCAGGCCCACCACGCCGACCTTCTTGCCCTGGGTCACGCCCTGGCGGCGCAGCGGCGACCAGGTGGTGATGCCCGCGCAGAGGAGGGGGGCGACGCCAGCGGGGTCCAGGTTGGCGGGCACGCGCAGCGCGAACCGCTCGTTCACCACGATGCTCTCGGAGTAGCCACCGTAGGTCACCTTGCCGGTGTGCTTGTCGGGAGAGTTGTACGTGAACACGCCGTTCGGGCAGAACTGCTCGTGGTGGCCCTGGCACTCCGGGCAGGTGCCGTCCGAGTCGACGACGCACCCGACGCCAACGAGGTCACCGACCTTGTGCTTCGCCACCGCCGTCCCAAGCCGCGTGACACGGCCGACGATCTCGTGGCCAGGGACGCATGGGTAGGCGGTCGGGAGGTCGCTCCACTCGTTGCGGGCCTGATGGAGGTCTGAGTGGCAGACGCCGCAGAAGAGGATTTCGATCTCGACGTCATGCGGAGTCGGCTCGCGCCGAGGGATTGCGGTCGGGGTGAGGGGCGAGGTCGGGGTGGCGACGGAGTAGGCTTTGGCGTTGCGCATGACTCGAAGCTACGCGCGCGCAATCACCGCCGAAACGGGCAAGATGCGCATGGGCCGTGAAGGAAAACTTCGCGAAGCGACCTGCCTAGAAGCGGTATGCCCTCGCGCCCCGCGCCGGCGCGCCCATGAGCCGGCGCAATCCCAACACGAGCGCCAGGTTCGCCTGGGGCTGGCACACGAGCCGGACGCACGCCGCGGGAGCAATCAGCAGCGGCGTCATCCCGGGACCGTGGCCCGCGACCTTGCTGTCTGAATGCACCACCACGCCCACGGTGATGGTGCCAGGGCGCCGGCTGGGGCCATACCGGTAGTCCAGCGGACACACCGCCACCAGGTCCCCCAGCCGCAGCGAGCCCAGCCGGAATCTCCGCACCAGCCCCTCATCCGACAGCTGGATGTCCAGGTCCCCGAGCACGCCCTCCGAGCGCCCCATGCCCGAGCCCATCAGCTCCGCGGGCACCGTGTGCGTGACGGGGATGAGCAGCCGCCCCCGCACCGTCCGCACGCCCCAGCGCCGCAGCAGGCGGGGCGACAGGTTCTGCACGCGCACGCCCGGGAAGTCCGGCAGCTCCAGCCCCTGCCCATACCCCTCCAACTGCACCCGGTCGCCAATGCGCATCCGCCGCTTCACGTGGGGCGGGAAGTCCACGATGACGTGGTTGATGCCCCCGTGCTTGCCCACCACCGTGCCCTGGGCGCCCTCGGCGGGGCCGCTCGTCACGCGCGCCCGGTTGCCCACGCACGCGTAGAACATCAGCGCCCGGTTGGGCCCGTCGCGAGGCCCCACCACCTCGCGCCCGTTGTTGTGCAGCGACACCCCCGCCTCCATGTGGTCCGCCGCGAGCCCCACCGCCGGGTCCCCCACGCGCCGGTTGAGGACGATGCCCCCGCTGCCGGGCAGCAGGCGCAGCACCCCGTCCCGGCCGACGCGGTAGGGCGAGGCGTACACGATGGGATGGGACACCTGTCCCGCCACCGCCGCGGCCACCAGCCGCGACTCATTGGTTCGCGGCGAGGTGGCGGCCCGCGTGGCCGGCTCCATCACGAAGGGCAGGGGGACGTCCATGGCGGGCTCCAGGGCGTCAGCGCATCTGCATCGGCGCGGGGCTGGTGATGCCCAACGTCGTGCGCAGGGTGGGCGACACACCGCGGAAGGAGCGGCCATCCGGCGTCATCCGGTACGCGGCGATCCACTCCTCGGCCACCGGGCCCAGCGGCATGACCTCCGTCTGGAAGTCTCGGAAGTCGCGCGTCTTGAACGGATTGTCCGCCACGAAGTTGAGCAGCAGCCGTCCGGCGTCCGCCATCTTCGAGCGCTGGGAGATTTCCGCCGCGCCGCCCAGGTAGCGCTGCGACACGACCTCGATGACGTCCCACTTGGTGTTCGCGTCGAAGGCCTTCTTGATGTCGGGCGTCTCCAGCGCGTCCAGGATGGTCTTGAGGTATTCGCCCACCTCCACCGTGAGGGCCAGGATGTTGCCGTAGGTGGCGCGGTCGATCTGCCAGCGCATGTCCGTGCCCAGCCGCTGGATGGTGGCCTGGCTTGCGAAGGGCCGCTCATTCAGTTGCTGCGAGCCGCGGATGACCTCGCCAATCAGCAGGTCGCGGAAGTACTGGGCGATGGCTGAAATGAAGGCGACGAACTCGCGGTGGAAGTTGCGGAACATCACCGCGCCCGGCGGCGCCGCCAGCGTCCCGTAGTTGAACGCGCGCCGGTATGCGAGCTGCCGGTCGCGCGGCTTGTAGCGAAGCGGCTGGTGCTTCTCCAGCAGGTACAGCGCCCGCGCGCCGGGGCCGCGCTGGATGCGCATGCGCCCGTCGTGGAAGAGCCGCAAGAGCGCGCCCGCGACCTGGAACACCTTCATCCGGTCGTGCTGGTAGATGTAATAGAGCTCCGCGGTCGCGTGGAGCTGCGTCTCGATGACCGACTCGTCGAAGTCCTGGACGAGCACCGGCCGGCTGAGCGAGTCGAAGGACGAGGAGCCTTCCTTGCCCAGGCCCATCAGGTCCGAGAAGAGGGACGCGGTCGAGCCATCGGAGGCGCTGGCGAGCAGCTCTCCCTCACGCGCCGCGAGCTGCTTCTGCAGCTCCGCGCGCTCCGCATCCGAGGAGACGTTGGAGAGAACCTCGCGCTTCCACTGCGCGAAGAGACGTTGCAGGGCTTCTGCCGTACCGATGCTCATGGCATGCCACCTGGTTCAAGCATGGAGAGAGGATGGATGTGTTCCGGCTTCGCGGGCACGTTCAGGGCGTTCCGCATTCAGGGCTTCCGGGCGTGACGGACGTGACGGCGGGTGTGGCCCGTCTTGGTGTAGCCGTTGACCGCCGCGGGCTTGCCGTCCGAGCCGCGCGGCTCCTTGCCGGCCAGCAGTCGCTCCACGGCCTTGAGCTGGTCGGAGAACGCCTGCTCCAACTGCCGCGCCAGCTCCGGCCCCTGGGCCTCCAGCCGCTTGTCCAGCTCCGTGAGGATCTGCGCCCGGTTCTGTTGGATGAGCGTGGTGACATCCTCCATGCTCGCCCCTTCGGAAGACATCGCGCTCGCCTCGTCCGTCGCTTCCCGGGCCCTGGGAGGAGGCGGGGTGGGGTTCGGCTGGGGGCCGTCCACGCCGTACACCGGGAAGTGGCGCTCCAGCCGATCCAGCGAGACGCGCATCGGCGGAGGCACCTGGTACTGCTCGCCCACGTTGCAGTGCGAGCCGGCGGGGACGCTGAACTTGTGGTTCCGGTCCTCCTCGATGTCCTCCACCCGGTCCTCGGCGCCCTGGGTCAGCGTGTTCGCCAAGGCCAGCGTGTCCTCTTCCAGGCCGCACTGCTCCTTGAGGAACGCCGCGTCCAGGACGAAGACATCCACGTTGTCGTCCAGCTGCTCCAGCATCTCCGAGTGGAAGACGACGCGGTTGCCGCCGCCCGGGATGGTGGCCTCGTCGTAGTCCAGCAGGTACAGGTCGATGATCCGGTCGATGTGGTACAGCTTGCGATCCAACCGGGCCAGCTCCTTCCAGAACTCGTCCGCGGTCGTCGGGTCCATCAGCAGCTCGTCCACCTGCTCCTGGACGACCGCCCGCTCGCGGAACTTGTCGTGCAGCTCCTGCTCCTTGTCGGCCCGCTCCTGGAAGGCCAGGGGGGCGGGGAGGACCATGTTGAGCAGCCGCGCCCCGGCGTTGGGCTGGTCGAAGGCGTTGATGAAGAGCGTGAGCGCTTCGGTGAAGGCCGCCAGCGGCGCGGACGCGCCCTGTCCCCGGGTGGGATCCAGGTAGGAGGCGTTGCTGAAGCCGGACGCGTCCAACAGGCTCCCCGCCACGTCACGCAGCCGCCGCAACTGGAGCAGCTCCATGGGCACCGCGGACGCGATGCCCCGCATGTCCTCCGTCTGCGCCCGGGGCGCGTGGTTCAAGAGGACATCCAACAGCCGCGACATCGCGTCTGGCCGGACGATGGAGCGCAGGTCGGACTGGCCCTGCGTGCGCAGCCGCTCCAGCAGCTTGCCGTAGGAGGCCTGGCCATCCCCCCAGTCGTCGCCGCCCTCCTGGATGCTGGTGGCGGTGAGCTGCTCCAGCGCGTTGATGAGCGCTTCGCGGCGCTGGCGCAGGTCCTGGAGCGCCACCTGGAACACGGTGCCGCCCTTGTCGAAGCCCGCCCGGAAGAGGGACTCCCCCGCGAGGATGCGCAAGAGCATGGAGCCCTCGTCCAGCGTGGACGCCAGCCGGCCGAACTCCGGGCTCACCGTGGGGTTGATCATCCCCACCATGCGCGCCACGCGGGCGCAGTCGCCCAGCTTGCGCACGGTGTAGAAGGTCCGGTCGCGCGCCACCGGATCCACCGCCCGGTACGACGCGGCCTCGCCTTCATCCATCTCCGCGAGGATGGAGTCGCGCCAGCCGTCCACCGGCTCCCTGAAGTCGCGGTTGGACGCCAGCTCCACCGCGAACCTCAGGTCGTCCTGCAGCGCCTGGCGCTGCTGCCGGAATCTGCGCATGCCGGGCGAGTCCCCGGTGCTGACCATCACCCCGGCGGAGGGTTCGGGCGTGGCCTGGACGCGGATGGGCTGACCCCGGCTTTCGTCATCCAGCCGCGCGGCCGTCGTCGGGTAGAGCTTGCGAAGCGCGTTCACCACCGACTTGGGGTCGCGCGCGTCCGTGACGCCGAGCTGCCGGCGCAGGAACTCGTCGAACTTCGTCTTCGCGGTGGACGTCATCTCCATGGACGCCGCGGTGCTCCGCCCCTTCGTGTTCTCGTACATCGTCCCTCCCTTGAGGTCCTGTCATGCGGCCAGGGTGACGCTCACGCCTGGCATCCGCGCATCCCGCGTGCCAAGCCTCACCAGATGATTGAGCACCGTCCTTGAGATCTGCTCGGGCGGGGCCAGCCTTCGTTCGAGCGCCTCACGGCTGGCGCTCACCACGTAGCGGGGCGGCAGTCCCGAGGGCAGTTGTCCCCGCGCCAGGGACTCGGCGGCCCGCAGGATGCGCTCCTGATCCGACGGCCAGAACGGCACCACGTCCGCCAGCGCGCGCTGCGCGAGCCCCCGCCGCGGCTGGTACGCGATTTCATCCACCACGTGGGGGATGACGCGGGCCGCGGTGCGCAGGAGCACGTCCGGAATGCGCGCGCCCGGAAGCCGCGCGCGGTACAGCCGGTACCAGTTGTCGCGCACGTCCCGCGCCTGGCGGGGGAAGTCCATCCGCCGGAGCATCTCCGCCTGGATGAGCACCCGCAGGTACGGCGTGGGGTGCGCGCTGAGCGGATGGAACGTCAGCACGCGCGACGGCGGGTACGCGAGGAAGTCCTTCATGGAATGGACCGACGCGGGCCCGCCCAGGAGGCACGCGATCAGGTCCGCGAAGATCTCCTTGTGCCAGCGGCCCCACAGGCGCGTGAGCCACGGGTTGCCCGTCACGCCCAGCACCCGGCGCTGGAGGGCCGCCTGCGTCTCCTGCCAGATGCCCAGGTCCGCCTGCAGGTTGTGACCGATTTCGTGGAGGATGACGCCCATGCCCCAGGGCGCCTCCACGCGCTCGTACGGCACGCGGATGAGCGGGAAGGGGTTGCGCTCCCCCAAAAGCCTCCTGAGCAGCACGCCCCGCCGGAAGGTGGCCGGGGAGAAGCTGTGCTCCAGGTAGGTGATGGGCTTGAGCATCGGGCTGGACAACAGTCCTGGCGAGGCGCGCCGGACGGCCTGGAAGCAGTCCACCGCGATGACGTCGCAGGCCGCCAACGCCGGCGCGAACCGCGTGCCCCGCTGGCTGAAGACGTCGAAGAAGAGGCCGTAGGCGCGGCGGGCGCGGTCGATCTCCCGCTCCACCAGGGCGTTGCGCTCCAGCACCTCGTGCGCTTGGAGCGGGGCGCCATGGAGCCGGCCATTCAGGCGCGCGACCGCCTTGCGCACGCCCCGGTCGATCTCCCCCAACCGCGCGTTGGCCGCGGCGAAGTGCGCGGCGGAGGGAGCGTAGGGGACGTCCCGTGGCCGGATCCCCACGTCCTGCGGCGTGAGGCGTGAAAGCCTCCCGGCGCGGAACGTGATGCTCTGGACCTTGGCCCGCAGGAACTGCTGAAGCGCGTCCGCCATGTGCCTGTCTCCCCCCGCCCCCTGCCGTGGCACCACTCACCGCACGACGACGCGCACCGGCCCCCTGAGCACGACGGTGCGCAGGCGGCGCATGCCGGGCCTGCCGGCCATCATGGTGTCCATCCGGTTGCGTTGGGTGGGCCGGCGGATCCCCGCGCTCGCCCGGAGCTGCCGCGCGGCGGGATTGGCTCGCGCCAGCCGGCGCACCGCCTGGGGACTGGCGACCACCCGCGTGCCGATGCGGCGGATCATCCGCGGCACCGCCTGGGGGCTCGCGCCCTGCTGGCGCACCAGGCGCGTCACCTGGCGCACGATGCGCGTCACCGCCGGCAGCGCGCGCGGCCCGTAGCGCTGGGCGACGCGCTGGGCGATGTTCGACGTCATCTGGCCCACGGCCCGGCCCAGGGCCCGCGCCTGCTGGGGCTGCTGACGGCGGCGCGCGGGAGGAATCGTCGAGCGCACCACGTGGCGCGCCGCCAGCCCCCCCAGCACCCGCGTGAAGGCCTCCATGTCCTCGTCGCTGGCGTAGTCCGCCGCGGCATCCGCGAAGGCGTCCATGGCGTCCGCGCGCAGCAGCCCGCCCACGGAGCGGCCAATCTCCTGGCCCACGATGCCGCCCACGCGCGGCGCCGCCTGCCGCAACAGCCGCATGGCGATGGGCATGGTGCGCCGCCCGATGCGCCGGACCGTGGGCCCGGCGACCTGCATCAGCCGGCGGGCGCCGGCCCTCAGGCGCCGCAGGAACTCCTCCTCGTCCTGGGCGTCCATGGCCTCGGCGAAGGCGTCCGCGAGCGCGTCGGCCCCTTCGGACTCGAAGCCCTCGCCCTCGAAGCCCTCGCCCTCCATGCCCTCCATCTCGAAGCCCTCGGCCTCCATGCCCTCGCCCTCGAAGCCCTCGGCCTCCATGCCCTCGCCCTCGAAGCCCTCCTCCTCCATGCCCTCGCCCTCGAAGCCTTCGGCCTCCATGCCTTCGGACTCGAAGCCTTCGCCCTCCATGCCCTCGGCTTCGAAGCCTTCGCCTTCGAAGCCCTCTTCGCCCTCGGCCATCAGGTCGGACATCTCATCCTGGCCGGAAAACTCCTCCTCGAAAGGCTGCGGCTGTTGCATGGCTACTCCTCCTTGCGTGACCTGGCTTGTGTTGGCTGGTCCTGAAAGTGTGTTGAAGGGATGGAACGGCGGCGACTAGGCGCGCGCCTGACGGACGCTCGCGGCGCTGACGGCGGAGACGGGAATGCGGCGCATCACCTGCTGCCGTGCCTGGACCCGGCGCGCCGCCACGCGCGGCGGGACGACCCCGAGCCGGGGCGCCTGGAGCGCGCGCGTGACGACCCGCTGGCTCGCGCCGCGCACCACCCGAGGCATCGCCGCGATGGCGCCGCCCGGCCCCCGCTGACGCAGGTTCCTCGCACACACCTGGGCGATGGCGCGGAGGATCCGCAGCCGGCGTCCGGGGCCGCCCGGCACCTGCCGCGCCACGCGCATCAGGTACTGCTCCAGGCCGCGCGTGCGGGAGCGCACGGCGCCCTGGGCGGCGGCTCCGAGCGCGGCGACCGTGGGCACCGCCTGCCGGCTCACCATGCGCGCCGCGAGGCCCGCGCCCAGCGGGAGGGCCACGGCGGCGGGCACCTGCCGCGCGTCCGCCATGTCCGCGAGCGCGTCCAGCGAAGCGTCATCGTCCGCGCCGTCCCCGCGCAGGATGGAGGATGCGATCCGCCCGCCCACGCCCGGAATGAGGCCACCCACGGCCCCCGCGAGCGCGCCTCTGAGCCCCTGGCCGCGCATCAGCCCCCGGGCGGCGCCAATCCCCGCGGCGACGACGCGACCCCACGGGCCCGCGACGCCCGCCACGCGTTGAATCAACGGCAGCGCGCGGCTGAGCAGGGGCGCGGCGCGGCGCAGCGCGGCCCCACCAATGCGGCCCACCTGCCGCACGCCCCGCGCGACACCGCGCGCGGCGGCCCGGGCGCGCCGGGCGATGCGGCGGAGGAAGGCCTCGGAGTCGTCGGCGTCCATGGACTCCAGGACGAACGGGTTGAGGGTCCGGGCGAGCACGACGGCGGCGGGGCCGGAGACCAGTCGTTGCGCGGTGGACGGCGTGAACAGGCCGGTGGCCGGGTCCTGTTCGAAGCCCTCGAAGCCGTCCTCGTCCAGGAAGGCGTCCTCCTCCTCGGCGGCGGCGAACAGTTCCTCGAAGCCGTCGTCCTCGAAGCCCTCCATCTCGTAGCTGTCACCCTCGAAGCCGTCCGCCTCGAAGCCCTCGAACTCGCTGAAGGCATCCGCGAGTTCCTCGAGCTCCTGGAGGGCATCCGCTCCCTCCCAGGCGTCCATGGCATCAAGGGACTCCTCGGACATGAAGCCGGTGCTGGTCATCGGTTTCTCCCCCTCGCATGGCGCGACATCAGCCCTTCAAGAGCGCCAAGTTAGAAAGCGGGGAAGGCGTGTGGCAGTCACTCGTTTGAGCTACCGCGCGGGACCTGCCCTGGCGGCGACTCCGTGACAGACTGCGCCCGCCATGACCCTTGAAGAGACGATGCGGGAGCTGGAGCGGCTGGGTTCGCCGCAGACGCGCAAGACGTACCTCCGACACGGGGCTCCCGAGCCCTTGTCCGGCGTGAACTTCGGTCCGCTGGGAGTGCTGAAGAAGCGCATCGGCACGGATGCGGCGCTTGCCCGGGCGCTGTGGGCGTCGGGGCATACCGAAGCGCGGCTGCTGGCGACGATGGTCACGGACGCTCCCGCGCTGTCCTGGACGGAGCTGGGCGCGTGGGCGAAGTCGCTGGACTGGCACACGCTGACGGACGTCTTCGTGACGAACGTGGTGCTGCGCTCACCGCATGCGGTGAAGGCGCTGGCGTGGACACGTTCCTCCTCGGAGTGGGTGGGGCGCGCGGGCTGGCAGTTGCTTGCCTCCCTGCTCGTGAAGACGACGGTGCTCGCGCAAGAGGACCTGACGCCCTGGTTGAAGCGCATCGAGCAGGAGCTGCCGACGGCGAAGAACCGGGTCCGCGAAGCGATGAACAGCGCGCTCATCGCCCTGGGCGCGCAGGGCGGCGCGCTCCAGACGGCGGCGCTCGCGACGGCGAAGCGGCTGGGCAAGGTGGAGGTGGACCAGGGCGACACGGCCTGTGAGACGCCGGACGCCGCGCAGTACATCCAGAAGATCCAGGCGCGGAAGTCTCCGGGCACCGTCACCCGGCAGTCGAAGCCGAAGGCGGCTGCCAAGAAGTCCGCGAAACCGAAGCGCACGGTCCCCGCGCGCACGCGGCCCCGCGCGTAGTTTCGAGGAGCCGGTGAGGGCCGTGCCGCGCACCCTCCGTGCCCGGTGCCTCCGAAGAAGCACCGGGACACGCAATCAATTCACCTGCTCAGGGCACGCACGCGGCCTGACCACCGGCCTGCTTGTACGCCTTCACGCGCTTGACGAAGTTGCCGCCGTCCGTCTCCGGCGTGGTCTGCTCGTAGTTGCCGGCGCCGAAGAGGAAGCCCACGCCACCCGCCTTGGCCACCTCCGCGGGGTGCGTGAGGAAGTAGTCCACGCGGTTGTCGCGCCACTGCTTGTCGGTGTTGGGCAGGCCCATGTTGCCCAGCGGGAGCTGCCACCACAGGTGCGGCTTGTTCAGGCGCAGGGTGACGGCGTTCGCCCAGGTGAACGCCTGGTGGAAGTGCGGCAGCGTGTGGTTCTCCGGATCCCACCACCCGGACTTGCCCTGCGTCTTCTCGTACCAACCCGAGTCGCGGTCGGACGCCTCCACCGTGACGAAGTCGGTGTCCGCCGCGCCCACCTGCAACAGGAAGTCGGCGACCTTGTTCGCCTCCGCCGCCACGTTGAACGACGCATCCGTGTTCGCGGACACGTCCGTCTTCGTCGCCCATGCGCTCGCGTGCAGACCCACCTTCGCGTTGGGCGCGTACTTGCGCGCCATGGCGATCATGCACTTGCCCAGGCCCGCGGCGTTGTTCTCCTGCCCGCCACAGTCCGTCGGGTTCGCGGCCTTCAGCGCCACCGGCGTGGACTGCGGCTT
This sequence comes from Corallococcus sp. CA047B, assembly GCF_003612065.1. Taxonomy (NCBI): domain Bacteria; kingdom Pseudomonadati; phylum Myxococcota; class Myxococcia; order Myxococcales; family Myxococcaceae; genus Corallococcus; species Corallococcus sp. CA047B. The sequence goes on along the minus strand of NZ_RAWD01000173.1, from coordinate 713 downwards.
GCCGTCCGCCGGGAAGAACTGGAGGTAGGCCCACATGTCCGGCTCAATCTGGAGCATCGCCTTCTCCTGGCCCACCTGCTTCAGCAGGAAGCGCCAGTCCGCGAGGTAGCGCTCCAGGAACTTCGCGTCGTTCAGCGCCGCCAGTTGCTGCTTGCCCTCGGTGTAGCCGCTCGCCTGGAACTCCTCGTAGTAGGTGATGAACGGAATCTGGCCCTGGTCCTTGGCGGACTTGATGAAGTCGCGCACGTAGGCACCGGGCGGCTCCTGGTCGTACTGCCAGCAGCCCCACCACCCACAGCCTTCACCACTGTTGGAGCACGACGCCCCGTTCGACGTGCACCCGGACGCGCACGAGTTGCACGCGTCCTTCGAGTCGAACAGGCCCGCCGCGATGTACAGGTAGCGCACGTCGAAGGGCGCGCTCTTCGCCGTGTCGTCCTCCATCTGCGCGCCCACGAGCAGCTTGTCCTTGCCCAGCGAGGTCAGGAACTTCGCGCCCAGGCACTCGGAGCCCTCACCGGGAATCACCCCGGGGCCGTCCGTGCCCGGTCCGGGTTCTTCTCCCGGCTCGCTCGAATCCGAGCAGCCCGCCAACGCGAGCAGACTCACGGCAAGCAACGACCAACACTTCCGACGCATCATGGGGACGGTCCGCATGTCCGGAACTTTACCCTGCGCCCCCGCCGCGCCGCCCCTCCCACCCGGTCCGCCGG
>NZ_RAWD01000172.1:0-20392 GCF_003612065.1 Corallococcus sp. CA047B | reverse complement strand
CCGGGGAACCACGGGTCAGAAGCCGACGCCGGCGCTGCCACCGAAGAAGAAGTCGTTGGCGTAGCCGCGGCGCAGGCCCATGGCCTCGACGCGGAAGGTGAGGTGCAGGGTGCGGGAGAGTGCGGGGCGCCCGCGCAGGCCGATGCCGTATTGGATGACGGGCTTGAGGCCGTTCACCTTCGTCTCGTCGTCGCCCACGGTGATGCCGGTGTTCTGGTAGGCGATGCCGCCGCCTGCCTGCGCGTAGATGCCGAAGGCGGACTGACCGAAGCGCAACAGGTAGGCGGGGGCGAGGGTGAAGTAGTGAAGCCGCGTGTCCCCCCTGATGAAATTCGTGCCGTCGCTGAGGCTGCCGTAGAGCCAGCGCAGGTCGGCGAAGAGGGCTTCACGCAGGGGCTCGTTGTCGAGCGAGCGGCCGAACTCCCAGGTGGCGCGCACGCCCATCGCGGGCCGGTTGTCGGAGAAGTCGCCCCGGGCACTGTCCACCAGCAGGACGCCCGCGCCCAATTCCACCGCGACGCCCAGGTTGGGGTCGTCCAGGCGGGAGAGCTTCTCGAAGCCGTCGTCGTTCTCGCGCTCGGCGGCTTCGCGGAACTCGTCGGTTTCGTCCACCAGCTTGCGACGTCGCTCGTAGGCGTCGTCATCGTCCTTCTGGGCCTTGTCCGAGGCGCGGGCGGCGTCGTCTTCCGGATAGGCGTACGGGTCGTCCTCGTCGGACTGAGCGAGCGCGGGTGCAGCGAGGAGCAGGCCGCCAGCGAGGCAGGCCTTGAGCAGTGAGTTCAAGGGAGCGGGCCTCATTCGATGACGATGCTGGGGCAGGTGGCGCCCGCGGACGTGCTGGGCGGGCAGTAGTTGTCGCCGATGAGCCACTCGCGCGGAATCCGCAGGTGGTCCACGAACTCGTTGCACACGGCCTTGCGCAGCTCCAGGTCCCCGATGTGGCCGATGATGGACAGCGCGGGCTGGGCCAGGGTGAAGCCCAGCTGGTTGTTCAGGAACACCTCGGTGCGCTGGAAGATGCCGGGGTTGGTGGGGCTGGTGTCGTAGTAGGCGGCGACGACGGCGCGCTGGAGCACCGCCTCCTGGTTCTGGGCGCGGCCCGCCTGGAAGAGCGCGGACGCCAGGATGGTGCCGACCTTGTACTCGTTGCCGCTGCCCGAGAAGGTGCCCACGTCCTGGCCCACCAGGTTGTTCCAGAGCTGCTGGCTCATGCACCGGTCGCCCTTCGAGATGTCCCGCTCGGCCGTGACGGCGGCGAAGGGACCGTTGTCGAAGGAGCTGGAGAGGAACGCTGGATCACACCCGTGGGGGCTGCGGCAGGTGGCCCCGTAGGCGTGGTAGTCCGCGAGCCCTTCGTCGAAGGACTTGAGCACGTTGGCGCCCATGCTGGGGCTCTCCTGCGACCAGGTGATCAACGACAGGGGGAACGACTGGGAGGCGTACGCCAGACGGTTGAAGACCAGGTGCGAGTACTCGTGCGCCATCACGCCCGCGTTGAGCGGCAGTGGCGCGCGCTGGATCTCCTCGAAGGGGAGCACCAGGAACGACTGGAGGATGGGGTAGAAGATGGCGTTGTCGCGCGCGGGGTCCTTGCTCTCCGCAGCGATGACGAACTCGGGGAAGTAGTAGAGCGTGGGGACCGGCTCGAAGTCGATCGACTTCATGTTGCCGACGGTCCGGAAGTACTCGTTGGCGCGCTCCAGGTTGTAATACGACGTCACCATGTTCCAGGAGTGGAAGTCCGCCGGCCACAGGACGTCCTCGCCCGTGGTGGGGTCCTTCTGGCTGATGTAGCTGGCCTTCACGTCGTGGCCGGCCTTCTTGAGCAGCACCTCTCCGATGGTGTCTTCCGTCGCGTTGTTGAGCGCCGGATCGTTCACGTCGATGACGATGCGCGCACCGCCCTGCAGGTCGCCGACGGTGCCCTTGAGCCCGACGATGTCCTCGATGGTGGTGAGTTCGACCTGGGTGGGTTGGTATTTGCCGTTGCTGGAGAGGGAGAGGACGGAGACCTTGAGGGGCGCCTCGCTGTCCGGCGCGCAGCCGGTGGCCAGCAGTCCCAGCCCGACGGCGGCGGTGATGACTGTTCGGAGCATGACGCCGTTTTACTCCGGACCGCTCAGAACGTGTATTCCCCTCCGAGTGTGAGCAGGCCGGAGACCTCCGCCGGCAGGTCCTCCGGGACGTCCCGCTGGAGGGCCACCGAGGCCCACACCCGCACCGGGTCCCCCAGGCGCACCGTCCAGCGGGAGGCCAGCACGTGGGCCACCCCCTGCGTGGGCACGTAGCGGGTGAAGGCGTAGGACACCTGCCCCTTCAGGGCGGGGTTCAGCCTCCAGGTCAGGGAGGGCTTCACGTCGAAGCGGGTCGGGGCGGAGGGAAAGCCGGTGCCGGCGTTGACGTCCGCCATGCGCCGCGTCACGGCCGCCCCCAGGTCCCGCAACTGGCGCCGTCTCAGGCCGGCCAGGGCCAGCCGGGCGGCGGCGCGGCCCTCCAACTGGGACTCCAGGGTCGCCTTCTCCGCGTCGGTGAACTGGCCGGCGGTGAGCGGGTCCTCGCTGTAGAGGGAGAAGCCGCCCCGGAGGCCCAGCTCCCAGCGGCCGTCCCAGAGGAGGCGCGCGCCCAGCGTGGGCCGGGCCACCCAGAGGAGGTCCTCCTGGGCGTAGCGCACGTGGGGGGTGCCGTCGGAGACGGTGAGCAACTGCCGGCGCAGGGGGTAGCGGTGGAGGCCCAGGCTCGCGTCCAGGCCGTACTCCACCTTGTGGAAGCCCGCCGAGTCGTAGCCCGCCGCCAACTGTACGCCCTGGCTGCCGTAGCCCGTCCGGGCGGTGAGGCCGGGGACGTTGAGCCGGGGCCGCTCCTGGGAGAGCTCCGTGTCGGAGCCCTTGGCCAGGCCCAGGCTGACGATGCCGGACAGGAGCCAGTGCTCGCCCGCCAGGTGGTCCACGCCCACGGAGAGCTGGTGGGTGGCGGCGGTGCCGGCCTCCGGACGCGCGCCCGTGTAGCCGAGCGTGAGGAACGTCGCCTCGCTGACGCCCACGTCGCCCAGGAGACTCCAGAGGCCGTAGCCCCGGCCGGCGCTGGCTTCGACGGTGAGGGAGCTGTCCGCGCCCTCCGCCCGGGCAGGGCCGGCCCCCAACATGCCCAGCACGGCGACTAGCATCCCCCCGGCGCGAAGGCATGCGGCGGCACGCGCGGTCATGTCCACGGGCTGACGACAGGTGGCTTTGTCCCCCTGCATGTCACCTCCAACCCGGGATCCGCTTCGCGGTTGCGGGAAGGCTGCATCCTGCCCGCTCCGATGCCCGTCTTCCGAGGGAGGAGGGGGCGTGCGGGAGCCACGGATTCCTTGACGCGCTGTTTCCACGATCCGCTATGGTGCCCGGCCTTTCTTCCCGAACAAAACGCAGGCGGTCTCCATGGCGGTTCCGTTCATCTCCGAGGTCAAGCGTACCCATACCTGCGGTCAGCTCACGGCCGCGAACGTCGGCGAAGAGGTCGTCCTCTTCGGCTGGGTGCACAACCGCCGCGACCACGGCGGCGCGGTGTTCATCGACCTGCGGGACCGCGAGGGTTTGACGCAGGTGGTGTTCGAGCCGGACAGCAAGGAGGCCCATGACATCGCGGGCAGCCTGCGTCTGGAGTTCTGCGTCGGCATCAAGGGCAAGGTGCTGTCGCGCGGCAAGAACGTGAATCCGAAGATGAAGACGGGGGAGATCGAGGTGAAGGCCTCGGACCTGACCATCTTCAACCGCTCGGAGCCCACGCCGTTCCTCATCGAGGACAACGTGGAGACGTCCGAGGAGAAGCGGCTGTCGCACCGCTATCTGGACCTGCGCCGGGGGCCCCTGCAGCGCACGCTGATGACGCGCTCGAAGATGAACGCGCTCACCCGTCAGTACATGAACGGGAACAACTTCCTGGAGCTGGAGACGCCCTTCATGGGCAAGTACACGCCGGGTGGCGCGCGCAACTTCCTGGTGCCCAGCCGCCTGAACCCGGGCAAGTTCTACGCGCTGGCGGAGAGCCCGCAGCTGTACAAGCAGCTGTTCATGGTCGCGGGCTTCGACCGGTACTTCCAGATCGTGAAGTGCTTCCGCGACGAGGACCTGCGCCTGGACCGGCAGCCGGAGTTCACGCAGATCGACGTGGAGATGAGCTTCGTCACCCAGGACGACATCTTCACCATCATCGAAGGCCTGCTGAAGAAGCTGTGGAAGGAAGTGCTGGGCCTGGACATCCCCACGCCGTTCCAGCGGATGGACTTCTACGAGTCCATGGCGAAGTACGGCAACGACAAGCCGGACCTGCGCTTCGGGCTGGAGCACATCGTGCTCACCGACCTCATCCGTGAGCACGGCGCCGCGGGCGGCGTGCCCATGATGTGGGACGCGGTGCAGGAGAAGGGCATCGTCAAGGCGATGGTCGTCCCGGCGGAGAAGGCGCTGTCCCGCGCGGAGAGCGACAAGCTGGAGGACTTCGCGAAGCAGGCGGGCGCCAAGGGTCTGGCGCGCGCGAAGGTGGGCGAGGGCGGCGAGTGGACCCAGTCCCCGCTGTCCAAGACCATCACCCCCGCGCTGCGGCTGGCCATCAACCAGGCGTGCAACGCGAAGCCGGGCGACCTCCTGCTGTTCCAGTTCGGCCGCGAGTCGCTGGTGCACACGGTGATGGCGAACCTGCGCGTGCACGTGGCGAAGAAGCTGGGCCTCATCCCCGAGTACGGCAGCGGCGGCCAGTGGAGGTTCCTCTGGGTCGTGAACCCGCCCCTCTTCGAGTTCGACGAGGAGACCAACACCTGGGCCGCGGCGCACCACGCCTTCACGCGTCCGCACGACGAGGACGTGCAGTACCTGCTGTCGGATCCGGGCCGCGTGAAGTGCCACCGCTACGACGTGGTGCTCAACGGCTTTGAGATCGGCGGCGGCTCCATCCGCCTGCATGATCCGAAGGTGCAGTCGGAGGTGTTCCAGGCGCTGGGCATCCAGGAGGAGGAGGCGCGCACGAAGTTCGGCTTCCTCCTGGACGCGCTCAAGTTCGGCGCGCCCCCGCACGGCGGCATCGCGCTGGGCATGGACCGTCTGGTGATGCTGCTGACGGGCGCGGAGTCCCTGCGCGACGTGATTCCGTTCCCCAAGACGAAGACGGGCACCGACACGATGACGGGCGCGCCCGGCGACGTGGACGAGAAGCAACTGCGCGAGCTGCACGTGCGCTCCGTGCCGCTGCCGCAGAAGTAGTCGGTTCGCTGTCATGGCTCCCCGTCCCGCGTGCTCGCGCGGGACGGCGCGGGGCCTGTCGTGACGCCGGGGCCGCGACGCCCGGTGGTGGACATCCCGGTGGCCCCTTCGTCCTTCGCCGCACCCCGCGCCCCTTCGGGAGGCCGGGTTGAGTGGCGGGAAGGCGACGGAAGGCACCCGGGGGTCGGGTGGACTTCCTCCGGGGCATTGCCATTGAGGGCAGGTGGCGTGCGAGGGGGAGGTCGGACGGCGATGCGGAGACAGGCCTGGGTGGGGGGGGCGTTGGCGTGGGCCCTGCTGTGTTCAGGCCCGGCGCTCGCGGCCGAGACGAAGATGCCGCCAGGCCTCACCGGAGACTGGGGCGGCGCACGCGGGCTGCTCTTCGAGCTGGGCGTGGCGCTCCAGGTCCGCTACGCGACGGAGCTGGCCTACAACGCGCGGGGCGGCAAGGGCCATGCGCTGCGGCAGGCGGGCCAGTTCGACGTGGGGTTGGGCGTCGACCTGGAGAAGCTGGCGGGGCTGAAGGGCGGCACCTTCCAGTTCACCTTCACGCACCGCAACGGCAACGACCTGGGCGCGGACATGGAGCTGGGCAACCTCCAACTGGTGCAGGAGGTGTACGGCCGCGGCAACGTGGGGCGCCTCACGCAGCTCTGGTACGAACAGCTCTTCTGGGACGACCGGGTGCACTTGAAGTTGGGCCGCGTCACGGTGGGTGAGGACACGGCGGAGTTCCCCTGCGACTTCCAGAACCTGTCCTTCTGCAGCGCGCAGCCCGGCAACATCGTGGGCAACTACTGGTTCAACTGGCCGGTGAGCCAGTGGGGCACGCGGCTGCGGGTGGACGTGGCGAAGGTGGCCTACGTGCAGCTCGCCGCGTACGAAATGAACCCGCGCAACCTGGATCCGTCCTTCTACCTGGGGCGCTTCTCCGGGGCGACGGGCGTGATGCTGCCGCTGGAGGTGGCGTGGAACCCGAAGTTCCTCCAGGGGACGCTGGAGGGGCTCTACAAGCTGGGCGCCTGGTACGACACGTCCAACGCGAGCGACGTGCTGCTGGACGACGTGGAGCACGGCGGGCGCTATGGCGCGTACTTCGTGGCACGCCAGCAGCTCACGCACGTGCCGAACGCCGCGAACAAGGCGCAGGGCCTCAACATCTTCGTGCGCCTGACGCACACGGACCGGGACACGTCCACCGTGGACAGCCAGTACACCGCGGGGCTGGCGTACACGGGCCTCTTCGGCCGGGCGGATGACGACGTGGGCTTCGCGCTGGGCCGCACGCACTCCAATGGCCGGTACGTCACGTCCCAGCGGCTGAAGCAGTTGCAGGACCCCACCACGCTGGTGCCCGGCACGGAGTACCTGGGCGAGCTGTTCTACAGCCTCCGCGCGACGCCGTGGCTGGTGCTGCGGCCCAACTTCCAGTTCATCAACCCGGGCGCCAACGAGGACGCGCGCAACGTCATCGTGCTGGGCCTCAAGGGCGCCTTGAGCCTCTGATGGCTTCGGGTGGGAGGCGCATGTGGGGGGATGCCCCCCTGCCGTGCCGCTTCGCGGGTGGCCTAGAGTGGCCCCATGGCCCTGTCACCCTCGTGGCATGCATGGCTGTCGGAGAACCTGCTGCGCGGCGTGGCGGCGGAAGCGCTGGCCCGGGTCCTGGTGTCCGAAGGGGTGACCGAGGACGACGCGCGCGGGGAGGTGGAGCGCGCGGCCCGGCACCCGGCGGTGGAGGCGGGGGCCCGGCACGTGGCCCTGGGCGCGGAGGTGGCGTCGCTCCTGGACGTGCGCGCCCGGCTGCATGCGCAGGCGGGCGTGGGGGTGGAGCGGCGGCGGGGCGTGTCCGCGGACGAGTTCCAGGAGCGCTACTACCGCGCGCACCAGCCCGTCATCCTGGAGGACTTCCTGGAGGGCTGGCCGCTCCTGACGCACTGGACGCCGGAGGCGCTCGCGCGCAATTACGGCCACGTGGAGGTGGAGGTCATGACGGGCCGCGAGTCCCGCGCGGACCACGACCTGTCCCCGGATGCGTGCCGCACGGTGATGCGGCTGGCGGACTTCCTCCACCGGCTGGAGCACGGCGGGCCCACCAACGACCTGTACCTCACCGCTCGCAACTTCGCGCTGGAGCGCTCCGAGCTGCGCGGGCTGATGGACGACGTGCGGTTTCCTCCCGGCTTCCTGCACCCCCGGCCGGCACCCGGAGGCATCAAGCTGTGGGTGGGCCCCGCGGGCACGCGCACGGCGCTGCACCATGACGTGGACTCGGTGCTGTTCGGCCAGGTCCACGGGCGCAAGCGCTTCTGGCTGATTCCCTCGTTCGAGACGGCGCGCGTCTACAACCACGAGCACGTGTGGAGCGCGGTGGACGCGTCGGCGCCGGACCTGGCGCGCTTCCCCGCCTTCGGCTCGGCGCACGTGCGCGAGGTGGTGCTGGGGCCCGGCGAATTGCTCTTCATCCCGGTGGGCTGGTGGCACCAGGTGCACGCGCTCGACGTGAGCGTGTCGGTGACATTCCAATCCCTGGACGTGCCGGGAGGCAATGCGCGGTGGCACACCTCCGGTTGAGGAGGCGTGCCTCGTGCGCGCAAGGGTTGCGTTGAGATTTCAGGCCGGCTGCGTTTCTGTTTCAGGCAGCGGCGGCGTGGGCGGCGGCGGCGTGGGCGCGGGAGGCTCGGGCGGCAGACGCCGGCGCGGGTTTTCCTTCTCGTGTTCCTCGACGGGGTAGGGCGGAGAGGGATTCGGGACGATCTTGTGCGAGTTCGAAGGAGGGGTCATGGAGTCCGCTCAAGGTGGATGTGGACAACCCAACAGGTTCAGCCCTGCACGGGGGGGCTGATGCTGAAATCAATTGTCCCCCCTGAATTGAAAACGTGGCTCGCGCAGAACCTTGTGCGTGGGGTTTCTTCCGCGAGGCTTGGGGCTGTATTGGAAGCGGAGGGCATGGCGCCAGAAGTTGTCTGGGAAACGATTCGCGAAGCCGAGCGACATCCCGCGGTGAGTGGAGGTCGGACCCATGCGACGCGGTTGAATGCATTGGAGTCATTGCTTGCGACGCGCTCCGCGCTGCAACGACAAGCGCGGTCTGGCATCCAGGTGGAGCGGCGCCAGCGTCTGTCTCCAGCGGAGTTCTTCACCGATTACTACCGGCGCAACCGGCCTGTCGTCATTGAAGGGTTGTTGGAGGACTGGCCCGCGATGAAGCGGTGGACGCCCGCGTGGATGGCGGAGCGCTTCGGGGATGAAACGGTGGAGGTGATGGCGGGACGTGATGCCCAGGCATTGCCTGACTTCCATGCGGACAGGCTGCGTCGCGACGTGCCGTTGCGTGAATTGCTGGCCCGCTTCGACGGTGCGCCAACGAACGACATGTATCTGGTGGCGCGCAACAGCCTGCTCCTGCGCGAAGCCTTCCGCCCGCTGCTGGAGGACCTGCGTGCGCCGGAGGGCTACATCCATCCGGACCTGGGCGGACCCGACCGCGTGCACCTGTGGCTGGGCCCCGCGGGGACGCTGTCGAACCTGCACCACGACCACCTCAACGTCCTCTTCTGTCAGGTGTGGGGCCGCAAGCAGGTGTGGCTCGCGCCGTCGTGGGAGACGCCGTGGATGGCGAACGAGCGCGGCTTCTACAGCGCGGTGGACGTGCTCGCGCCGGACACCGCGCGCTTCCCGGACTTCGCCCGCGTGGCCCTGCATACGGTGGTGGTGGGGCCCGGGGACACGCTCTTCATTCCCGTGGGCTGGTGGCATGCGCTGCGCGCGCTGGACGCGAGCCTGTCCGTGACGTTCGTGAGCTTCGAGGAGACCCCCGGTCTCAACACCTGCTGGCAGGAGGGCTGGCTGGGGGCCACGCCCCAGGAGGAACACCCATGAGTCCATCGAGTCCGGCACGTGGCGTGGAAGGGGAGGACCCTTCGCCGCTGGCGCCCGAGTGGCGGCGGTGGCTGGTGGAGAACCTGCTGCGCGGCACGTCGACGCGCGAGCTGGTCGCGTCGCTGGAGAAGGCGGGGGTGCCAGCGGAGAAGGCGCGTCGGGCGGTGGAGGCGGAGCAGCAGGAGCCCTTCGTCGCGGGGGCCCTTCGCGCGGTGGGGATGCAGCGGAAGCTGGAGGGCCTGCTGGACGTGTACGCGGAGCTGTTCCAGCAGACGGACGTGCCGCCCCGGGTGGACCGTCATGACGCGCTGATGCCCGCCGGGTTCTTCGAGCGCTACTACTTCCAGAACCTGCCCGTGGTGCTGCGCGAGGGCCCGTCAGCCTTGCGGTCATCCCAGGAGTGGACCCCGGCTCGTGTGGCGGAGCGGCTGGGCGAACGGGAGTCCCGGCACGCGTGCTGCGTGCCGCTGTTCGAGGACTCCCGGTTGGAGTCCCTGGCGCGGGAGCTGTCCTCGCCTCGTGGCTTCGCGGCGGAGGACGTGCGCGCGTGTGAGCCCCGCCTGTGGTGGGAGCCCGTGGGGACGGAGGTTCCGCTGCGTGCGTCGCGGCGCAATGTGTTGCTGGCCCAGGTGCATGGGGTGCGTCAGCTCCAGCTCGTTCCGGCCTTCGAGTTGCGGCGCGTGGCCGCGTCTTCCCCCGAGGAGGCGGACACACCGCTGTGCCTGGACGTGGAGCTGTCGCCCGGTGAGCTGCTGCTGCTTCCGGTGGGGTGGTGGTACGGCTTCAAGGCTCCAGGGGGCGGCGTCGCCGTCTCGTTCGAGGCGTTCGCGCTGCCGGAGCCGAACGTGACGTGGGACTCCGACGCGGAGCCGCTGCCGTCGCCCCTGCCTCCCCGGGACTGAGCGGGCTGTCCGCGGGCCTCGTGCGCGCAGGCTTCATGCTGGCTGCTCGAAGCGCTCCCGCTCCGGACGCCGAGGCGCTACTGGTACAGCAGCACCTTGTCCACCCAGCGCATGCCGGGCTGCTTCTGATGCCAGTCGAGCCGCTCGGCGCGCAGGGCCTGGGAGGGCTCCGCGCCTGACTGGATGCGCTCGCGCACCGCGCGGAAGAACGCGCCCGCGTCGTTGGGGATGTCCGCCGTGGCCGCGAAGACGGCGCGCGCCCCCGAGGCGACGAAGGCCTGGGGCAGCGAGGAGGTCTGGTGCAGGAAGGGCGGGAGATGGGCCGCGCTGCATGCGCCCAGCACCACCAGCGGCGCGCCATGGAAGTGCCGGCGGCGCAGCTCCTCCGCGGTGAGCGCGTAGCGGCCGTCCTGCTGCGGCGACAGCGCGATGACCGTGGCGTCCGACAGCGCGCGGTCCACCACGCCGTGCGCATGGATGTCGATGTCGGTGGCCTGCTCCATCGCCTCCAGCACGCGCTCGGGCGTGGCCTGCGTGCCCTTGAGGCGCAGCAGCCGCTGCGCTCCGGCCAGGTCCACCTCCGCCGCCGAGGGCAGCCGCGCCAGCCGCAGCGAGGACGGCGGCTCCACGTCCGACACCACGACATGCATGGGGGGCTTCGCGCTCAGCGGCCCAGGGGCCCCCGTGCCCACGCGGTAGCTCCAGGCGAGGTCCGCCGGAAGGATGCCCGAGCGGCTGTCCAGCGGCGGCGCGGCCAGCACCGACACGCTCGGACAGTCGCGCAAGAGGTCCACCAGCTCCTCGGGCACCAGCCCCTTCAGGTCATCGCGCAGGGGCCGCGTGCGCGAGGCATCGTAGTGGCCGCGAATCTGCCCCTGGTGTCCCCGCACCACCGCCACCGTGCGCTCGTCCTCCACCGCGGCGGCCAGCACGCAGCCCTCCGGCACGGGCACCTGGAGGCTTTCGGCCACCACGTCCAGGGCCTCGCGGAAGGCCCCCGCGTGGCCCGCGCTCACCGCCAGCGTCCGGTAGGCCACCACCCGGGCATCCTTCGCGTCCGCGTTGGTGCGCAGCAGCGGCTCCGCCTCGGCGATGGCGCGGCGCAGCTCCTTCTGTCCCGTGCGCCAGTCGCGGACCACCGCGAAGCGACCCGCGATGAGCGTGGCCAGCACGCGCCGGCCCGCGTTCTCCTGCAGCGGCGTCACCCGCGCCAGCTCCGCCCGGAGGCGCGCCTCGTCGGACGGCCGCGGGTCCAGCCGCGCGAGGTCCGCGAGGATCCACGCGCCCTGCAACCCGGGCGTCTGCCCGCATGCCAGGGACTCCTCCATCTCCTGCCGGGCCTCCTGCGGACGGAAGCGCATCAGCGCCAGCGAGGCCAGGTTGCGGTGGGCCTGCGTGCGCGCCTTGCAGTCCTCGGGTTGCCGGGCCAGGGACTCGGTGAGGTACGCCCGCGACAGCGCGATGCGCACCTGGAAGCGCGTCGCGTTGGCCAGCATCACCAGCGCCGCGCCCTCCCGCTCCCACTCGCCCAGCGCGGCGGCCTCCTGCCAGGCGGCGCGCGCGGACTCCTCTCCCTCCACCAGCCGGTTGGACGCGGTCGCGCGCTGGCTCAGGCGCGTGAGCAGGTCCACGCAGCGCAGGGGCAGCTTGCGCGCGCGGCACTCGGACAGCGCCGCGCGCAGCCGGTCTCCGGCCTGGGCCCCGTGTCCCGCGAGGTCGTCCAGTCGTGCCCCCTCCTGCGCCACGCGCGAGAGGATCCACGGGTCGCTCACGTCCTGCGTCAGCGCCCGCAGCTCGTCGTGGGTGCGCGCCACGCCCGGCGTGTGCAGCAGCGCGCCCAAGAGCAGGTCGCGGGCCGTGGCCTCCTGGCGCAGGCGCTCGATGAGGCTCGCGGGCGCGGGGTGTTCGTCGAGCACCAGCTTCGCGTACTCGCGCGCGAAGGGCGCCCGGCGCGTGAAGTCCAGCGCGGACACCCGCTGCACGGTGGCCTCCAGCGCGGTGTCGCCGGACGCATGGTCCAACACCTTCGCGAGCGGCAGCAGCTCCCGCACGCGCGCCGCGTCCTCCGCGGCCAGCAGCAGGTCGTAGAACCGCTCGCGCGCGAGGCCCGGGAAGCGGGCGGAGGCCTCCACCGGCAGCGGTGCGTCGGGCTTGCGCAACCGGGCGAGGAACGCCTCGCGGGTGGCCTTCCATGCGTCGGCCCGCGCCTGGAAGCGGGCGCGCAGGCTCCGGGCCTGTTCGCGCGCCTCCTCGCTCCAGCCGGGCTCCGCCCTCGCGGCCACTTCTTCAAAGGTGGTCGCGGCGACGAGCGACAGGCCCAGCTCGCGCGTCAACACGGCCCGGTTCCAGCGCGCCTGCGGATGGTCGGGCGCCGCTTCGAGCGTGGCGTCCAGCAGCGTCAGGGCCTCGTCGTGCCTTCCGCGCAGGAGGAGGGCTGCGGCCTGATCGCTGTCCCGGTCCTGCGAGGACGGGGTGCGCCCCAGGTGCGCGAGCGCCTGCTCTGTGTCGCCATGCAGCAGGTAGCTGACCGCGACCCCGTGCGCGTCGCCGCGCTCCTCCAGCTTGGACAGCGGTCCTAACGGCACCGGGCGCGCCAGCGTGTCCAGCGCACGCGGTGGGGCATAGGGGCGGTAGACGTCCGCCGCGGGAAGGCTGAGGCGCACCTCCAGGGGCCGCGTGGGCAGGTCCGCCAGCCACAGGGCCCGGGTGCCCGGAGCCGGTGCCTGCTGCTTCCAGGCGCGCACGGCGCCGAAACCCAGCAGCCCGCAGAGCACCAGGCCCACCGCGAATCCCAAACGCGTCACGCCTGCACCCCTCGAACGGCGTGTGCCTCGGGGCGTCTGCTGCAAGCCAGTCATCCGGGGCCTCCCGCGTGCCCCCGCCTGTCTCCGCGGGTCCTGCGGAGGGCAGTCTACGGCCAATGCCCCCGGGCCCGACAGACCCGGGGGAAAGCCGCAGGGAGGCCGTTCGTTTGTGGCCGGACGGTTATTCCACCTTCAAGGGGGCGCGCGTGGCCTCCACGACCCGGTGGATGGGGTACAGCTCGCCCACCGTGAGGCTGTCGTCCAGGAACTGCCAGCGGCAGAAGCCGTCGTCCGAGTGCGGCTCCAGGAGGTAGGTCGCGAGCGTTCCCGTGCGCTGGTCGGTGGGGACCTTGAGGGTGCCGGCGGGGAAGTCCTGCTCGGAGCGCTCGGCGGCGACGGTGAGGATGGTCTCGAAGCGCACGGGCTTGGGCTTCTGGCTGAGCGGGACCTCGTTCTCACCCGGAGCCGGCACGTTGGCGGCGACGTCCGGGCTGAAGGTCTGCTCGCGGCGGGTGATGCGGTAGCTGTCCACCTGGAAGCGCTGCGCGGTGGCGAGCTTCTCGAAGCGGATGCCGTGGCCTTCCAGCCGGGACGCGAGCGACGCGGGCACCAGGTACGCGGACGGGGTGCTCACCGCCTGGGTGGGCACGAAGGTGCGGTAGTGCGGCGTCTTGTAGACCTTGCGGCGCTTGCCCGGGTAGCGGCGGCCCTCGATGCTGGCCTCGTCGAAGGAGTTGATGGTGGCGATGTCCTTGCCCAGCACGTAGGCCGGGTAGTCGAACACCAGCGCGCCCTCCGCGTTGCGGTGCGGGACGCCGTAGTTGATGCCGACCAGGTCCTTCACGTCCGGGGTCTTGCCGCGCGCGATGATGGCCGACTCCTCGAACGAGGTGGCGGTGCGGTAGTCCTTGGCGTAGCGGGCGGCGTCGCGGATGAGCTCCAGCACCCACGCGCGGATGACGGCGCAGCGGCGCGGGAAGTCGATGTAGCTGTAGGTCTCCAGCAGCACGTCCAGGCGGCCCAGCAGGCCCCGGTAGTGGCTGCCGAAGCGGGGCAGCGCGGGGTAGGTGTGCCAGCCGGAGCGCGGGTCGCCCTCCTTGAGGAAGTTGCCGTACCAGAAGCTGTCGAAGCCGTGCTTCTTCTTCACGGCGGCGGACACGCGCTCGGCCAGCTCGCGGTTGTAGTCGCGCGACATGTGGAAGAGCTCCGCGTTGCCGTGCGGAACGTCGAAGGTGAGATCGAAGGCGTGGATGCTGCCGTCGGTGGTGTGGCAGTCCACGAAGAGGTGCGGCCACCACGCCTGGTACAGCTTCGCGAGCGCGCGCGTCTCCGGGGCCTCCTGCTTCATGTTGTCGCGGTTGAGGTTCCAGCCCTCGCCCGTGTAGCGCGTGCCCACGCCGCCCGGCGGGTTCACCTGGCCCTCCAGGTTCTTCAAATCCAGCGCGCGGTTTCCCGGGCTGATGCGGTCATTGCCGTCCGGGTTGAAGTTGGGGACGAAGACGAGGCAGAGCTTGTCGAGCAGCTTCTTGCCCAGCGACGTGAGGGTGAGGTCGCGCGCGAGCCCCAGCAGCGTCTCCTTGCCCTCCACCTCACCGGCGTGGATGTTGGCCTCCACCATCACGATGATCTTCTTCTGCTTCTGCGCCAGCTCCGGCGTGAAGCAGTTGCGGTCGCTGATGACCAGCGAGATGAGCGGCTGGCCCTCGCCGCTCTGGCCGAAGTCCACGCGCTTCGCGAGCTTGGTCTGGCCGACGAGCGTGTCGATGAAGGCGACCACGTCGGCGCTGCGGGAGGTTTCCTGGTAGTCGGTGGCTTCCGCGCGGGTGCGCAGCTGGGGGATGGGCATAGGTGCGCGCATCCGAACGCCGCCCGCAGGCGCCGTCAAGCACGCGCGTGCGCGGCTGCGGAGGAACCGGCATTCGCGTCCGGTGCCCACGACGGGGGCTGACTTGCCGCGTCGGGGCGGTGTCCCGTATGAGACCGGCCGGACGGCTTCGCGAGGGGGTTCTTCATGATTCGGAGTGACAAGCGGCGCGGACGGACCCTGGCGGTGCTCGCCCTGGGGTGCGCGGTGGCGTGGGGAACGGGTTGCAAGAAGGAGGAGGCCGTAGCCCCCGTGGCCCTCGACGCGGGCGTGGCGGCGGTGGCCGTGCGCGACGCGGGAAGCCAGGACGCGGGGATGGTCGCACGGGTGAAGAAGCCGCTGCGCTTCTCGGACGTGACGCTCACGAAGAACCGCTACCGGCTGGACGTGACGTACACGCTCACCAATCCGGGGACGGCGCAGGGGCGCGGGGACGCGTGCCTGTCGCTGCACGACGACCAGGGCCTGGTCATCCATCAGGTGAAGCTGGGCGGCATCACCGTGAAGGGTGGCACGAGCGACACGTTCGAGGACCGGGTGGACGTGAGCGAGGCGTACTGGAAGCAGGCCCAGGCGGTGCTGCTGTACACGGCGGACGCGTATGACTGTTCGTCCGGGGTCCCCAAGATGACCAGTGAGCGGTTCCAACTGCTGCCCTCGGGACAGCCCGCCCCCGCAGGCACGCCGGCCCCCCAGGCCCCGGGGGCGGCGACGGCGGCGGACTTCGCGGTGTCCAACGTCCGGGTGAGCCAGGAAGGCAGCTCCGACAACTATTCCGTCTCCTACGTCGTGAAGAACCTGTCCACCCGGCGCGTGTCGGGAAAGGGCTGCCTGCGGGCGTATGTCGCGGCGGGAGACCGCTACCTGGAAGAGGGCCTGGTGGGGGACTTCAGCCTGCGTCCCGGCGGTTCGGAGACCGTCACCGACACCGTCATCTTCGAAGACGACAAGCACTGGGACGAGGTGAAGGTGCTGCGCCTCTTCACCAGCCCCTATGGCTGCGCGGACGGGGCGGACGCGGAGAACGCCGGCATCACCTTCGACAAGCCCGCGGACATCCATGCGCCCGTGCAAGGGGTGGATGCGGAGGGGGACGAGGAGCTGAATCCGGACAACAACGACGCGGTGGTCGACGTGCCGGATGAAGCCCAGGACCCCGTGGACAACCACGGTGGGGACGAGCCCTACTCGGACTCGCCGGAAGACACGGGCCACTGACCTTCACGCCGTCGCGCATCGCACGGGCGTCCCGAGCACATGAGTGACGGGGGCCATGCAGGACAGGGGGCCGCCCGCACGTGTCCGGTGCACTGTCCCTTCGCGACAGAACGGCTTGCCGCCCGCGCCACGGCGTCGCTAGCGTCCTGGCCGTGGCGCCCTCCGCTCCCCCTTCGCTCTCCGCACGGTTGGCCCGGCAGGGACTGCTCGCGGCGGCGAAGCGGGGCGTGCCCGCCGGACGGCTCTGCCAGGACGTGGGGCTGCGGTGGGAGGACCTGGACGACCCCGAAGCGCGCATCCCCTACGCCGTGTTGGACGACATCCTGGAGCGGGCCGTGGCCCTCACCGGGGATGACAACCTGGGGCTGCACATGGCGGGCATGGACGTGATGGACGCGGAGGATCCCGCGTCGCTCGTCATCCTCACCAGCGCCCACCTGCGCGAGGCCCTGGAGCGAGGCTGCCGCTACCAGCGCGTGTGGGGCGACGGCGAGCGCTTCCTCGTGGAGGACACCCCCCAGGGCGTGCGCATGCGCTTCACCCCCGTGGGCCCGTCGTGGCGGCCCGCGCACCGGCACCTCACGGAGGTGGCGCTGGCGCAGCTGGCCCAGGGCGTGCGCATCTTCACCGGCGCCCAGGTGCGCCCGTTGCGCGCGCGCTTCGTGCACGAGGCCCCCGCGAACCTGGACGAACACGAGGCCGTCTTCGGCTGCCCGCTGGAGTTCAACGCGCCGGCCAGCGACCTGGAGTTCTCCCAGGCGGATGCGGACCGGCCCTTCGTCCACGCGGATCCGCTGCTCCGCGCCGTCTTCGAACACCAGGCCCGCCGCGCCCTGGAGCGGCTTCCCGTGGCGGACACCCTGGTCGGTCGCGTGCGTGAGCAGGTGGGCCGGACGCTGGCGGGAGGTGACTTCTCCTTCGTCGCCGTGGCCCGGGCCCTGCGCGTACCGCCCCGGACGTTGCAGCGTCAGTTGGCGGCGGAGGGCTACACGTACGCGGGCATCGTGGAGTCCCTGCGCCGCGAGCTGTCCCAAGGCTACCTCCAGCGGCGCATGTCCATCGCGGAGGTGTCCTTCCTGCTGGGGTACGCGGACCCGGCGGCCTTCCACCGCGCCTTCAAGCGCTGGTGGCGCACGTCCCCGGAGGCCTTCCGCAGGGCCCGGGCCGCCGGGGGCTGACAGGCAGGCGTCGCCCGACGGCCGTGCAGGGAGGGAGGCGGGACTTCGTCCGGGAGCGACCGTGCCTACGTTGGCTTGAGGCCGGGGGCGCTGCTCGGGCCCCTTCAAGGAGACCACCATGTGGACACGCCGGTTCAATGGGCTCGTGGTGCTGGGAGTGATTGGGACCGTGGGCTTCGCGGCGGGCTGCAATGAGCGCCAGCAGCAGTCCGTCAACGAGAACGCCCGCCAGGTGGGACAGGAGGTAGGCGAGGCCGCCAAGGACGTCCAGCACGGCGCGAGCAAGGCCGCGGAGAGCCTCCGCGAATCCAGCCGCGAGGCCGCCGACGGCTTCCGCGAGGGCGTGGGCGGTTCGGGCGACACGGCCTCCGAGGAACAGAAGGCCGATGAGCGCAGCGGGGATGGACCGGACGTCGGTCGCAACCCGGGCGTCATCAACGACGGGGAGGGGCCGCTCGAGGAGCGCTGAAACACGCCCGAGACGCGCTGTGTCGACACCCACGGTGTCCCGGCGTTGTGTTTGAATGTCGACCATGGACGTGGTTTCCGCCCTCCGTGGTCCCCTTGCGTCCCCTGGTCGCTGGCTGTGCCTGTTGCCGTGCCTGTTGACGGTGGCGTGCGTGACGACGGGGGGGATGGAGGCGCGGGTCCCCACGCTGGAAGAGCAGTGCAACGGCGGACGCGTGTCGGCGTGCGAGGCCTGGGGACAGCAGCTCACGGTGGATCACCGGCTGGAGGAGGCGGACCGGGCCTTCGGGCTGGCGTGCGCGATGGGGTCGACGTCCGCGTGCATGACCCAGGGCAAGTCCCGGATGGCTCAAGGCGACCTGGAAGGCGCGGAGCCGCCGCTGCGCAAGGTCTACGAGGAGAACTCGGAGGAGGGCGCGCTGGCGCTCGCGGATCTCCGGGAAGCGCGCGGCGATGTCGCGGGGGCATCGCGGCTGCGCTGGGAGGCGCTCGGGCTCGACAAGTCGACGGTGGAGTTCGCGCTCGGCTGGCGCATCCCGTGGCAGGGCGGCCTGGGCGGTTCGCTGGATGTGAACGTGCAGCCCATGGGGCTGGGCGCGCGCCGGCTGACCCTGGGGGCCAACATCGCCTTCGGCTCGGAGTCGTCGCTGAACGCCACCGTGGGCTACCAGCACTTCCTGACGAACTGGGCCGCGCCCTACGCCCGGGTGCTCGTGGGGCCCTCCCTGGACAACCGCCGCGCCCCCCTCAACGTGGGCGCGGAGGTGGGTTTCAAGGTCTTCGCGGGGTCCATCGGTCACTTCGCCGCGGGCCTGGGCACGTCGTTCGACGGCTCCACGTATACGGTCCTCCAGGTCGGGATGGACTGGATCGTGGCGCTGATGGTGCTCGCGCACATGTGACGCGGGCCTTAAGCGGCCACGCCGACCTTCGGGCACACGTCGTTGAGCAGGCACTCGCCGCACTTCGGTTTCCGGGCGATGCAGGTGTAGCGGCCGTGCAGCACCACGGCGGGGCCGAAGAAGGTCCAGTCGTCCTTGGGCACGAGCTTCATGAGGTCGGTTTCGATGGCCTCCGGCTTCTCCTGCTTCGTGACGCCCAGCCGCTGGCTGACGCGGGCCACGTGGGTGTCCACGATGATGCCGGAGGCCTGCTGGAACGCGGTGTTGAGCACCACGTTGGCCGTCTTGCGCGCGACGCCGGGCAGCTTCACCAGGTCCTCCATGCGCGAGGGCACCTTGCCCTTGAAGTCGTCGAGCAGCGCGCGGCTCATGGCCTGCACCGTCTTGGTCTTCTGCTTGTAGAAGCCCGTGGGCTTGAGGTCCTCCTCCAGCTCCGCGGTGTCGGCGTCCGCGAGGTCCTTGGGGCCACCGGGATACTTCTGGAACAGGGTGGCGGTGACGCGGTTGACGCGCTCGTCGGTGCACTGCGCGGCCAGGATGGTGGCCACGAGCAGCTCGTAGGGCGTGTTCCAGTTCAGCTCGTACTTCGCGTCGGGATACTTCTCGCGCAGACGTTCGAGCACCACGGGGATCATCGAAGCGGCTTTCATGGGAGGCCCCTCACATCGACCGTTGGACGAGCGACGTCAACTCCGCATCGGTGAGCACCAGCGGATTGCCCTTCATGCTGCTGGCGGCGCGGGCCTTGGCCACGAGGCCCGGCACGTCCGCATCGTCAAGGCCCATGGCGCGCAGGCCCCGGATGCGCAGGGCCTGGACCAGGTCCTTCACCCAGGCGATGCCGTCCTCGGCGCGTGCTTCCGGCTGACCGGTGAGCAGCACGGCCAGCTCGCGGAAGCGGGGCAGGGCGGGGTGCTCAGGCGAACGCGCGCGCAGGGCGTCCAGGTTCACCTCCAGCGTGGCCCCGAGCAGCGCGGCGCACAGGGCCCCATGGGCCGCGCCGAGCATTCCGCCCAGCGGCGCCGCGAAGCCATGCACCGCGCCCAGGCCCGCGTTGGCGAGGCACAGGCCGCCGAAGAGGCTGGCGAGGGCCAGGTCCTCGCGCTCCGAGGGACCGGGGCCGTGGAGCACCGCCTTGCGCAGCGAGCGCGCCGAGCGCTGCATCCCTTCGCGCGCGAGCGCATCCGTGAGCGGCTGGGCGCGGACGGATACGAAGGGTTCGATGAGCTGCGACAGCGCGTCCAGGCCGCCCGCGGCGAGCACGTCCGCGGGGGCGTGCTCCAGCAGGTCGGGATCCACCAGGGCCACGCGGGGCAGCATCAGGGGGCTGCGGAGGCTGGCCTTCACGCCGGCCTCCTTCGAGCCCAGCACCGCGTTGCGCGTCACCTCCGAGCCGGTGCCCGCGGTGGTGGGAATGGCGATGAGCGGCAGGGACGGCTTCGTCAGGGCCTGTCCGCGCCCGATGACCTCCAGGTAGTCGAGCGGGTCGCCCCCGTTGGCGGCGAGCGCGGCGATGGCCTTGCCCGCGTCGAGCGCGCTGCCACCGCCCAGGGCGACGACAGTGTCACAGCGGGCCTCCACGGCGACGGCGGTGCCTTCGCGCGCGGTGTCGACGGTGGGCTCGCCCGCGACGCGGAAGGAGGCGGACGGGATGCCCAGGCGTTCGAGCGCGGCGCGGACGGGCTCGGCGCGGGCGGGGTTCACGCCGGTGACGAGCAGGACCTTCTGTCCACCCAGGCCGCGCACCAGGTCGGGGACCTCGGCGAGGCGGCCGGGGCCGAAGAGGACGCGGTTGGCGGTGGCGAACTCGAAGCTTGCGGGGGGCATGTCACCAGCCCGCGTCGTCGGGGAAGCGGTTGGCGTAGCGGCGGGCGGTGCGGGGCTCGGCCATCATGGGGGTGACGGTGTCGCGCCACGTGAGGTAGTGGGCGGTCTCCTTG
>NZ_RAWD01000171.1:0-20414 GCF_003612065.1 Corallococcus sp. CA047B | reverse complement strand
AGCCCGGCCGGAGCCAGGGGCACCCGCCAGCCCCCTCCCGCCGGCTTCTTCCCTTAAGGGGCGGCCGGGGGTCGCGAAAGACGCGCGGCCGTGAACTTGCCGCGAGGGGAAGAAGCAGGGAAAACGGACGTGTCGCATGGACACTTCCTTCCCCGTCGCCTTTGAGAACGAGCTCGCGCGGGTGGTGAGCGCCCAGCGCCAGCGCGTGCTGGGCGCGGGGGCGGCGGTGCGACTGATGGGCACGGGGGTGTTCTTCACCGTGAGCCTGGGCCTGTGGCTGACCGGCGCCCGGGACTGGGCCCACTACCCCCCGCTGCTGCTCTGCTACGGGGGCGTGGTGGCGCTGCTGTTCGCCCTGCGCTTCCGGCCGGTGACGCGGCAGTTGAGCATCGTCCAGTCGGTGGTGGATGTGGCGCTGGTGTTCGGGCTCCAGATGCTGGCGCTGCCCGTGTCGCCCTTCCCCGCCGGCGTGGCGGGCTTCAGCCTGGGGCTCTTCGCGCTGGTGGTGGCGCTGAGCGGCCTGGAGCTGATGCCCCGGCTCGTCTACGGCACGGCGGGCCTGGCCACCGTGGCCCAGGCGACGCTGATGCACAGGGCGGGCGTGGGCCTGGGGGCGGTGTTGGTGGCCGCGGTGACGCTGTTCCTGGTCGCGGCGGTGAGCCACTACGGCACCGGGCGGCTGCGCCAACTGGCCATGGACCTGTCGCGCGCGGAGGTGGCCCGGCAGCTGGAGGCCCGCCGCACCTCCGAGGTGGAGGACGCCCACCGCACCATCGAGCGCATGCTGGCGGAGGCCCACGCGCGCAACGTGCAGCTGGAGACGCTCCAGGCCCACCAGGAACAGCTGATGCAGTTCCTGGTGCACGACCTGCGCTCGCCCCTGTCCGCCGTGACGCTGTCGCTGTCGTGGATGGAGCAGGAGCTGCCCATCGGGACGCCGCTGGTGGAGTCGGTGCGCACGGGGCTGGCCGTCACCGCCCGGTTGGACCGGATGATCTCCGACCTGCTGGACGTGCCCCGCCTGGAGCAGGGCCGGCTGGCGCCGCGCAAGCAGCCCTTCCCGGTGGCGCCGCTGCTGGACGAGGTGCGCCGCTCGCTGGATGGCGCGGCCCGCCTGCGGAAGATAAGGCTGGAGCTGGCATCCACCCCCAACCTCCACATCGTGGGGGACGCGGGCCTGCTCATCCGCGTGGTGGAGAACCTGGCCACCAACGCGCTCCGCTACGCGCCGTCAGGCGGCCGGGTGCGCCTGGAGGCGGGCGAGGCGGAAGGCTTGCAGTGGCTGGCGGTGCGCAACGACGGCATCGCCATCCCGCCGGAAGCGCGCGAGTCCATCTTCGACAAGTACACGCAGGGCAGTCGCGAGAAGGAGGGCCGCCGGGGCTACGGCCTGGGGCTGTACTTCTCCCGGCTCGCGGCGGAAGCCCACGGCGGGCGGCTGGCCGTGGAGGACGCGGACGGCTGGTCCACGTCCTTCGTGCTGCGCCTGCCCCGCTAGCTCAGCGCAGCTTCGCGCGGGCGAACAGCTTCGTCGCCTGCGTGCGGGCGTTGGCGAGCACCGCGTGGGCGTCCATCGTCGTCAGCTCGCCCTCGCGCAGCACCAGCTTGCCGTCGATGAGCACGTGCGACACGTCCGTGGAGCGCGCCGAGTACACCAGCGGCCCCGTCACGTCATCCGGCAGCGGGCAGAAGTGGAAGCCGCGCGTGTCCACCACCGTCAGGTCCGCGCGCTTGCCCACCTCCACCGAGCCCACCTCGTCCTCCAGGCCCAGCGCCTTCGCGCCATGGAGCGTCGCCATCTCCAGGACATGCATGGGGGTCATCGCCACCGGGCCCACGCGCGGGTTGTGCAGCACGGAGGCGAGCCGCATCTCGTGGAACAGGTCCAACGTGTTGTTGCAGGGCGCGCCGTCCGCCCCCAGCGCCACGGGGATGCCGTCCGCCAGCAGCTCCGGCACGCGCGCGTAGCCTGACGCGAGCTTCAGGTTGGAGCCCGGGCAGTGGCACACCACCGTGCCCGACTCGCGCAGCAGCGCCTGCTCCTGGCCTTCCACCCAGACACAGTGGGCCAGCGTGACGTTGCTCCCGGTGAGCCCCAGCCCGTGGAAGAAGGCGATGTTGTCCTGGCCGGTGACCTGGCGGACCACGTCCGTCTCCTTCGGGTTCTCGCTGGCGTGCGAGTGGATCCGCACGCCCTTCTCCCGCGACAGCCGCCCCACCTCGCGCAGGAGCTCCGGGGTGCAGGACAGGGCGAAGCGCGGCGCGAACGCATAGCGCAACCGGTTGTCGTGCGTGCCGTGCCAGCGCTCCAGCAGCGCCAGGCTCTCCGACAGCGAGTCGGCGGTCGTCTCGCGCAGGCCCCGGGGCACCTCCGCGCCGGAGTCCATCATCGCCTTGCCACCGACGAGCCGGAAGCCGCTGTCACGCGCGGACTCGAAGACAGAGTCGTAGTGGTGCACGGTGCCCATGTCGAGCGCCGCCGTGGAGCCGGAGCGGATGAGCTCCGCGAACGTGAGGTCCGCGCTGGCGCGCAGGGACGCCGCGTCGTGCGCCGCCTCCATGGGCCAGATGCGCTCGCGCAACCAGTCCAAGAGCTCCAGCTTGTCCGCGTGGCCCCGGAACAGCGTCTGGCAGGCGTGCAGGTGGCCGTGGATGAGGCCCGGCATCACCACCTGGCCGGAGAGGTCCAGCAGGCGCCGGGGGCCCTTCACCTTCAGGCCCCGGCCCACCTTCGCGATGCGACCGTCCTGGACGAGCACGTCCGCGCGCGGAAGCACCTCCCGCTCGCGGTTCATGGTCACGACGGTGGCATTGGTCAGGAGCAGGTCCACGCGGGGAGCCCTTAGAGGAAAGCGCCGGTGAAGGCGTGCGGCAGCAGCTCGCCGAGCGAATAGCGCGCCTCGCCACCGTTGAGGGTGCGGCTGCGCACCGGAATGTCAGGCCCGGCGAACTCGGCCATCACCTGCCGGCACATGCCGCACGGGGGACAGGGCTCCGGGGTGTCCACGACGACGGCCACCGCCACCGGCTTCTGCCTGCCCTGGGCCACGCCCGCGGCGAACGCGTTGCGCTCCGCGCACACGGTGAGGCCGTAGGTGGCGTTCTCCACGTTGCAGCCGGCCACCACGGAGCCGTCCGCGTACAGCACGGCGGCCCCCACCGGGAAGCGCGAGTACGGCACATGCGCGCGCAGACGCACCCGCAGGGCCTCCTCGAACAGTCGCTCCCAGGGAATCTCGTCCGCCATGCCGCCCTCCTTCGCGGGCCCCGCCACGGGTGCCCGTCCATCCCGGGTGCGTCTAGCGACCGCCGCCCGTCAACTGCTCGTCCAGGTGCTTCGCGATGGCGAGCTCCACCTCCACCGGCAGCTCCAGGAAGCGCACGCGCACCACCGGGCCCTCGGCCCCCGCCTTGGGCGGCAGCACCACGCCGCTCACCTGCACTTCTTCCAGGGACGGAGGCAGCGCGAAGCGCACCTCCACGGGCTTGCCCGGCTCCAGCGCTTCGCCCACCCACCCCGCGCCACCCAGGGACAGGTCGCCCGCGCGGTCCAGGAAGGTCTCCGTGCCGCCCTGCCACCGGACCTTCAACCGCATGGGTACGCGGGGCGAGTCTCGCCGATCATCCGCCCTGTTGACCTGGTTCTCGTTCTGCTCGGACATCGCCGTCATCTCCCGACCGCTGCACTCGCATGACCCGACCGGGTCACGTCCTACCGCGACCCCATCTCCAGGCCGGCGGCATCATACGCGGCCTCATCTAGACCGTTGTTCCTGAAAATGCACCCCGCCCACCCGGGAGGACGAGGCCTGACGACCCACCGGGGCGGCCCGTCAGCCCCCCGTCGAGCAGAAGCGCTCGTAGTCGATGAGCTCCACCTTCGCCCCGGGCGCGCACACCGGGCACTGGGGATCCCTGCGCAGCTTGAGTTCGTGGAAGCGCGTG
The DNA here is from genome assembly GCF_003612065.1 of Corallococcus sp. CA047B. Lineage (NCBI taxonomy): Bacteria > Pseudomonadati > Myxococcota > Myxococcia > Myxococcales > Myxococcaceae > Corallococcus > Corallococcus sp. CA047B. Next base: position 16,469 of record NZ_RAWD01000171.1, on the reverse strand, counting down.
CCCAGCGAATCGAAGGTGAGCAGCCTCCCGGAAAGCGACTCCCCCACCCCGAGCAGCAGCTTGAGGGCCTCCGTGGCCTGGAGCATCCCGATGAGCCCCGGCAGCACTCCCAGTACGCCCGCCTCCGCGCACGAGGGCGCGAGCTCCGGCGGGGGCGGCACCGGGTAGAGGCACCGGTAGCAGGGGCCCTGTCCGGGGAGGAAGGTGGTCACCTGGCCCTCGAAGCGGAACACCGAGCCGTGGATGTTGGGCTTGCCCGCGAGCACGCATGCGTCGTTGAGCAGGTAGCGGGTGGGGAAGTTGTCCCCGCCGTCCAGCACCAGGTCGAAGTCCGCGAGGATGCGCTCCACGTTGGCGGTGGTGAGCCGCTCCTCGTAGGGCACCACCTTCACGTCCGGGTTGAGCGCCTCGATGGCCGCCTTCGCGCTCTGGACCTTGGGCTGGCCCCGGCGCTCCAGGGTGTGCAGCACCTGGCGCTGGAGGTTGCTCAGGTCCACCACGTCCGCGTCCACGATGCCCAGCGTGCCCACACCCGCGGCGGCCAGATACAGCGCTGCGGGAGAGCCCAGCCCGCCCGCGCCCAGCAGCAGCACCTTCGACTTCAGGAGCCGCGCCTGCCCCTCCTCGCCCACCTCAGGGAGGATGAGGTGGCGGCGGTAGCGCTCCTTCTGTTCGGAGGAGAGGACCACCGGCTTCTCCACCGGGTAGGCCGCGTCGCTCCAGCGGTTGTAGCCGCCCGCGAGCGACGACACGCGCGTGTAGCCCAGCTCCCGCAGCGTCCGGGCCGCGAGCGCGGACCGGGTGCCGCCCGCGCAGTAGAGGACGAGCTCGTCGTCGCGTCCGGCCTTCTCCTCGATGCGCAACTCCAGGTAGCCCCGGGGGATGTGCACCGCGCCCGGGAGCCGGCCGCCCGCGTACTCGTCGCCCTCGCGCACGTCGATGAGCTTCACCGTCGCCCCGGAGTCGAGCAGCTGGCGGACGTGCTCGTGGGAGACCTCGCGGATCTCCTTCTTCACCTCCGACAGCAGGTCTTGGAACGAGGGGGCCATGGTGGATGGGTAGCCTTGGCGCGAGGGGCGCGCCTACTCCAGGCGCTCCAATACCAGCGGGCGGGCCGCGGGCGCACGGTCGCCAAACTGGTAGGCCGCGAGCAGTCGCGCCTTCACCCCCTCCAAGGGGCCGGCGTCGTTGTAGTGCACCTGCACCACGGGCTCGCCCTGCTTCACCGCGTCGCCTACCTTCTTGAGCAGCGTGAAGCCCACGGCCGGGTCGATCTTGCTGTCCACGCGCTGCCGTCCCGCGCCCAGCGCCACCGCCGCCAGCCCGACGCCTTCGGTGTGGATGCCGGTGACGAAGCCGTCCCGCGGCGCGACCACGTCCGTGGTGGCCTTCGCGGTGGGCAAGAGCGAGTAGTCGTCGATGGAGCGCGGGTCGCCGCCCTGCGACTGGACGATCTCCTTGAGCTTCTTGAGCGCGCTGCCGTCCTCCACGGAGCGGCGCAGCTTCTCGCGCGCCTCCTCCACGGTGGCGGCCTTCTTGCCCAGCACCAGCATCTCCGCCGTGAGGGCGTAGGTGATCTCCGTGTAGTCGTCGGGCGCTTCGCCGCGGAGCATGTCCACCGCCTCGCGGACCTCCAGGGCGTTGCCCACCTGGCGGCCCAGGGGCTGATCCATGTCCGTGAGCAGGGCCACGACCTTGCGGTTCATCTCCGCGCCCAGGCCAATCATGGTCCGGGCGAGCACGCGCGCGTCGTCCGCCGTCTTCATGAAGGCGCCGCTGCCCACCTTCACGTCGAGCACCAGCGCGTCGATGCCCTCCGCCAGCTTCTTGCTCATGATGGACGAGGCGATGAGCGGGATGCAGTCCACGGTCGCCGTCACATCGCGCAGCGCGTAGAGCTTCTTGTCCGCGGGCGCCACCTGGGCCGTCTGGCCGATGAGGCAGCACCCCACCTCGCGCACCAGCCGGCGGTAGTCCGCGGTGGACAGGTCCACGCGGAAGCCGGGGATGGACTCCAGCTTGTCCAGGGTGCCGCCGGTGTGGCCCAGGCCGCGTCCGGAGATCATGGGCACGGGCACGCCGCAGGCCGCCGCCAGGGGTGCGAGGCTCAGCGACACCTTGTCGCCCACGCCGCCCGTGGAGTGCTTGTCCACCTTGATGGCGGGCGTATCGGACAGGTCCAGGACCTCGCCGGAGTTGAGCATGGCGCGGGCCCAGGCCCCCAGCTCCCGCGCGTCCAGGCCCTTGAAGAAGATGGCCATGCACATGGCGGCCATCTGGTAGTCGGCCACGGTGCCGGCGGTGTACGCCTGGATGAACGCCTGGATGTCCGACGGGTCCAGCCTGCCGCCGTCGCGCTTGGCCTTGATGAGCTCGTAGGGTTGCACGGGTCAGGGCCATAGCAGGAAGTCCCCTCCCCATGCACTTCCCAGGAAAGGGAAAGGCCGCGCTTCATCTGGTAGATAGCCAGCCCATGATGCTCCGCCGATTCCACGTGCTCGCCCTGGCCGCGCTCCTGTGCGCCTGTTCCAAGAAGACGGAAGAAGCCCCCAAGGCCCCCTCCCCGTCCGCCACCGCCACGAAGCCGCCCGAGGGAAAGCCCACCATCGTGGGTCTGGTCATCGACGTGGGCGGCCGAGGCGACCACTCCTTCAACGACGCGTCCCTGCGCGGCCTGGAGCTGTGGGCCGCCGGCAAGAAGTACGAGGGCGGCAAGTACGTGGACGCCCCCGCTGGCGAGGTGCGTCAGTCCATCTCCTCCGACCTGGCGGCGCTCGCACCGGAAGTGAAGCCGCTGCCCGTCCAGCCGCTGGTGCTCCAGAGCAAGGCGCAGGAGGACTACGCCCCCAACCTCCAGCTGCTGGTGGAGCAGGGCGCGAAGCTGACCATCGGCAACGGGTACCTGCTGGCCAACGCGGTGCGTGAGGTGGCCACGGAGAACCCGGACGCGAAGTTCCTGCTCATCGACAGTCAGTTGCTGGACGCGCAGGGCCGGGCGAAGTCGCTGCCCAACGTGCGCACGGTGCTCTTCAAGGAGCAGGAGGGCAGCTTCCTCGTGGGCGCGCTGGCGGGGCTGGTCACGAAGACGAACAAGGTGGGCTTCGTGGGCGGCATCGAGGTGCCCCTCATCAAGCGCTTCGACGTGGGCTACCGCGCGGGCGTGCGCACCACGAACCCGAAGGCGGCGGACGCGCTGATGGCCGTGTACACGGGCAGCTTCAACAGCGTGTCGGCGGGCAAGGAAGTGGCGCAGGACCTCATCGCCAAGGGCGCGGACGTCATCTTCCACGCGGCGGGCACGGACGGACTGGGCGTCATCCAGGCGGTGAAGGAGGCGCGAGCGGCGGGCAAGACGGTGTTCGCCATCGGCGTGGACTCCGACCAGTCGCACCTGGCGCCGGACGCCATCCTCACGTCGATGGTGAAGCACAGCGACCTGGCGGTGTACCAGGCGACGAAGGACCTGGTGGACGGCAAGCTGACGGCCGGGGAGCAGGTGCTGGGCCTGAAGGAGAACGGCGTGGGCATGGCGGACGTGCGCGTGGACTTCCCGGGCAAGGCGGAGGCGCTCCAGAAGGTGGAGGTGCTGCGCCAGCAGATCCTCGCCGGGAAGCTCACGGTGCCGGGCACGGCCGCGGAGCTGGCCTCGTTCCAGGTCGCCGCGCCCTGATCTCCCTCCAGCACATCGCCAAGCGCTTCGGGTCGTGCGTGTCCCTGGAGGACGCGTCGCTGGACATCGTCCCGGGTGAGCTGCTCGCGGTGGTGGGCGAGAACGGCGCGGGCAAGTCCAGCCTGATGAACGTGCTGTACGGGCTGTACCACCCGGACGCGGGCACGTTCCTGATGGACGGCAAGCCGGTGCGGCTCAAGAGCCCGCGCGACGCCATCGCGCGGGGCATCGGCATGGTGCACCAGCACTTCATGCTCGTGCCCACGCTGACGGTGGCGGAGAACGTGGTGCTGGGCCGCGAGCCCACCCGGCGCGGCCTGTTGGACCTGGACCGGGCCTGTGACGAGGTGGCGGCCACGGCGAAGCGCTTCGGCTTCCAGTTGGATCCCCGGGCGCGCGTGGACACGCTCACGGTGGGGTCGCAGCAGAAGGTCGAAATCGTCAAGGCGCTGCACCGGGGCGCGCAGGTGCTCATCCTGGATGAGCCCACGGCGGTGCTCACGCCCCAGGAGTCGGATGAGCTGGCGCAGGTGATGCGCGGGCTCGTCCAGCAGGGGCGCACGGTGGTGTTGATCAGCCACAAGCTCAAGGAGGTGCTGGGCGTGGCGGACCGCGTGGCGGTGATGCGCCGGGGCCGCACCGTGGCGGAGGTCCGCGCGTCGGAGACGACCGTCTCCGCGCTGGCCTCGTTGATGGTGGGCGAGGGTTCGCGCGGCGCCGCGCTGACCGGTGTGCCCGTGACGTCCGGAGCGGACACGGCGTTGACGGGTGCGGTCGCGCCCGATGCGGGTACGGTGTCCACAGGCCCCATCGTGCTCGACGCGAAGGACCTGCGGGCCAAGGGCGACAACGGCCGCCCCGCGCTCCAGGGCGTGAGCCTCACGGTGCACGCGGGCGAGATCGTCGGCATCGCCGGGGTGGACGGCAACGGGCAGCGCGAGCTGGCGGAGGTGCTCACCGGCCTGCGCGTCCTGGAGGGTGGAGCGGGCACGCTGCTGGGAGGCCCCCTGGTGGGCCTCACCCCGGCGAAGGCGAAGGCGCGCGGCGTGGGCCACGTCCCCGAGGACCGGCTGGCGCGCGCCGTGGTGAAGGCGATGACCGTGGAGGAGAACGTGGCGCTGGGCCGGCACCGCCAGCCGCCCTTCGCGCGCGGGCCCTGGGTGGATTTCAAGGGACGGCGCGAGCGCACGAACCAGTTGCTGACCACCTACGACGTGCGCCCGCCCGACCCGACGGTGGCGCTCCAGGCGCTGTCCGGCGGCAACCAGCAGAAGGTCGTCGTGGCGCGGGAGCTGGACGCGGATCCGAAGCTGCTCGTCGTGGTGCAGCCCACGCGCGGGCTGGACATCGGCGCGGTGGCCCAGGTGCACGCGCGGCTGCGCGAGGCGAAGGCCCGGGGCGCGGGAGTGGTGATGGTGTCGTTGGACCTGGAGGAGGTGCTGGCGCTGTCCGACCGCGTCTACGTCCTCTACGAAGGGCGCGTGACGGGGCACTTCCCGCGCAAGGACCTGGACGAGCGCGAGCTGGGCCGCCGAATGCTGGGCGCGGAGCCCGACCATGGGTGAGCGGACGCGGCAGGTGCTGCCGTCGGTGCTCTCCGTGCTGCTGGCGCTCGCGGTGTGCTGGCTCACCATCGCCCTCACGCGCGACGCGGACACCGCCACGCGCGCCTACCTCCAGATGCTCTGGGGCGGCGTGGGCAACTGGCCCGCGTTCCTGGAGGGCGGCAACGCCAACGCGGTGCTGCGCCCCCTGGGCGAGGCCGCGATGAAGGCCGCGCTGCTCACCCTCACCGGCCTGTCCGTGGCGGTGGCCTTCAAGGTGGGCCTGTTCAACATCGGCGCGCAGGGGCAGATGATCTGGGGCGCCCTGGCCGCGGCCCTCGTCGGCGCGCACGTGTCGCTGCCCGCCGTGCTGCACGTGCCCCTGGCCCTGCTCGCGGCGGCGGCGGCGGGCGCGGTGTGGTCCAGCATCGCCGGCGTGCTCAAGCTCAAGCGCGGCGTGCACGAGGTCATCTCCACCATCATGCTCAACTGGGTGGCGGTGAGCCTCGTGGACAACTGGCTCGTCATCGGCCCGCTGCGCGCCGTGGCCGAAGGCCACCAGTCGTCCATCACCGGCACCGCGGAGATCCTCTCCACCGCGCAGCTTCCCCGGCTCCTGGGCGACAGCTCGCGCCTCAACCTGGGCTTCCCGCTGGCGCTGGTGGCCGCGCTCGCCGTCTGGGTGTGGCTTGCGCGCACGAGCACGGGCTACGAGACGCGCGCCGTGGGACTCACCCCGGAAGCCGCGCGCGCGGCGGGCATCCCCACGCTGTGGCGAGCCGGCGGGGCCATGGCGCTCGCGGGCGCGCTGGCGGGGCTCGCGGGCGCGGTGCTGGTGCTGGGCACGGAGGGCCGCTACCCGGGCACGCTGGGCGCGCCGTACGGCTTCGACGGCATCGCCATCGCGCTCATCGGCAACAACCACCCCCTGGGCGCGGCGGTGTCCGCGGCCGTCTTCGGCATCCTGCGCGCGGGCGGCACGCGCATGCAGTTGTTGGGCGTGCACAAGAGCTTCCCGGAGCTCATCCAGGGCTTCGCGCTGCTCTTCGTCGCCGGCCGGATGGTGTGGCTGGCCCTGCTGGACCGGCGTCGCTCGCGGCAGGCCGCGGTGGAGGTGCCCCGTGCTTGAGGTGCTCCACTCGCTGCTCTTCTCCACCCTGGACGCGGCCCCGGCGCTGGTGTTCGCCGCGCTGGGCGCCATGCTGTCCGAACGCGCCGGCGTGGTGAGCGTGGGCGTGGAGGGCATGATGCGCACGGGCGCCTTCTGCGCGGCCGTGGCGGCGCTCGCGATGCCCACGCCGCTCGCCGTGCTCGTGGGCATGGTCGCGGGCGCGGGGCTGGCGGCGGTGCACGGCTTCCTGAGCATCCGCTGGCGCTCGGATCAGGTCGTCTCCGGCATGGCCCTCAACCTGGTGGCCATGGCGGGAGGCACCTTCCTGCTGGAGTCCCTCTTCGGGCCCAACGGCACGCCCGCCATCACCCAGCTGTCGCGCTGGAACGTCCCGGCCCTCGCCCACGTGCCGCTCTTGGGCGCGCTGGTCGGCCACGCGGCGCCCACGTACCTGGCGCTCCTCCTGCCCGTCCTCTTCCACGTCCTGCTGACGCGCACGCCCCTGGGTCTGCGGCTGCGCGCCGTGGGCGACAAGCCGCACGCCGTGGCCACGCTGGGGCTGTCCGTGTCCGGCCTGCGCTGGGCCGCCGTGCTGGGCGGTGGGCTGATGGCGGGCCTGGGGGGCGCGGTGCTGTCCACCGCCGTGTTGGATCGCTTCGAACAGCACACCCCCGCCGGCCTGGGCTTCATGGCCCTGGCCGCCATGGTGTTCGGCCGGTGGACCCCCCTGGGTGCCTTCGCCGCCGCGCTCTTCTTCGCCTTCGGTAACGCACTGCGCATCGGTCTGGCGTCGAGCGCCCCCTGGCTCCTCGAACTGATGCCCCAGGGCTTCCTCCTCGCCCTGCCCTACCTGTTGACCCTCCTCGTCCTGGCCCTCCAGGGCCAGCGAGGCCACGCCCCCGCCGCGCTGGGCACCCCGTACGAGCAGGAGTCCCGGTAGGCCATTTTGAGAGGGGCCCGGGTATACTCACACCCGGGTCCGAATCTACTTTTGGTCAACCGCGACTCAGCAAATCTGAAGCGTGAACCTGCCCTGTTGCGTCAGGTCGTCCGCCAGGTGTGCGCCAAACCCCCGTCCTTATTGGACCGCGTTTTTGGAGAATTACAGGGTGAGCTGATCTGCCGTCTGCTGGACGTCCGGCACGCCGCTGGCATGAGAGTACGCGCATGTCGGATTGCGGATGGATCAGCGAGCAGGCGCAGCGGGTGGCCCTGGTCGGGGTCATGAAGCATTCCTCCAGCCCCGAGATGGTGTTCGGGGCCGGCTTCCAGGTCGGGGTGGCGTGAATGGAGACGACGGCTGTGGGCTCGACGTCACATCACCGGCCGCGGGTGCTCGCGGTGGACATGGACGCGGGTGACGCGGAGCGTGTGCGCTCCATCCTGACACCCGCGGGTTACGACGTGATGCCCGCCCGGGGCACGGCGGCCGCGCTGGAGGCGGTGTCGCGCCAGTCCGCGGACCTGGTGCTGCTGGACGTGGAGCAGGCCCGCACGGTGGGCCTGGCCGCGTTCCGGCGCTTCCGCCAGGAGATGACTCACCCGCAGCTCCCCATTCTCATGCTCACCCCTTCCGCGGACCGCCAGACGCGACGCGAGGTGATGGAGGCAGGTGTGGACGACTTGTTGACGACCGAGCCGTTGGACCCGATGGAGCTGAAGGTCCGGGTCCACACCCTGCTGGAGCTCAAGGCGCACCGCGAGCAGGGCGGCATCCAGGAAGTGCTCCAGGACCCGCGCACGCGCTGGGTGCGGATGGAGCGCCTGGCCCGCGTGGGCACGCTCGCCGCGGACGTGGCGACGCAGATGGGCCAGCTGGGCGTGGGCCTGCACCGGGCGCTGGCGCATGTGCGCGCCCGCGCGGCGGAGGGGCTGCCGCCGGACCCGGAGGAGCTGCTCAAGCTGGGCGTCGCCGGTGAGCAGATGCGCCTGCACGGCCAGCACCTGCTGTCGCTGGGGCCCGCCAACCCCAAGGACACCCAGCGCTTCGACCTGCGCGAGCTGGTGCCGGAGGTGGTGTCGCACCTGCGCTCCGACGGGCGGCTGGGCCGCGCGGACGTGCGCGTGATCCTCCCGGAGGACCCCATCGCGGTGGTCTTCAACCGCCGTCAGCTGGAGCAGGTGGTGACGGAGCTGGTCTGCAACGCGGTGGACGCGGTGGAGGACGTGAAGGACCGTCCGCGCCTGGTGCACGTGGGCGTGGAGATGCCGGACATGTTCGGGGACTTCGGGCCGCAGGTGTTCGTCAAGGACACCGGCATCGGCATCTTCGAGGACGAACTGCAGGCCATCTTCTCGCCGTACTACACGACCAAGGCCCCGGAGAAGAGCGTGGGCCTGGGCCTCACGGTGGCGCGCACCCTGGTGGAGTGCATGGGCGGCAAGCTGTCCGTGAAGAGCCGCGTCAACCTGGGCAGCACCTTCACGGTGGAGCTGCCCGAGCAGACGTCGTCCTGGTAGGCCCTGCCCGGGCGGGGAAGCGGCTGCTCCCCGCCCGAGCCGGAACTAGAAGCGGTAGGCCACGCCCGCCAGCGCTTCCATGGTGAAGGCGCTGTCGTCGAAGCGGGGGAAGATGGACGGTCCCATCCGCAGGTTGAAGTTCACGTTGAACTGGTTGTTGACGAAGTACTCCAGGCCGCCTCCGAAGAGGATGGGGATGACCGGCCCGATGCCTTCGCCGATGTAGACGTTGAACGGGATGTCGATGCCGGCGTTGAGCGTCAGCGCGCTGCCGACGGGAATCCCCACCACGAACCCCACGGGAAACACCATGCCGAAGGCCGTGTTGTTGCGCGGGAAGTAGACGAACGTGCCCGGCTGGAAGGTGAGCGCGAAGGACACGTTGGACGTCTTGGCCAGCATGATGCGCAGCCACAGCTGCAGCTTGAGGCCCTCGTCCGTCGCGTCCACCAGGCCCTCGCGGCCCCAGTTGAAGGAGAACTTGCCGCCAATGTCGACCCTGTCCGAGCCGCCATGCAGCAGGCCCAGCGTCAGGCCCGGGTAGCCAATCTGCCCGGTGAACACGTTGCGGCCCTGCCCCACCGTGTCCGCGGCCAGCACGGACCAGCCCTGCCCGCGCTGCGCCAGCGCGGTACCGGGAACGGCCAGGAGCACGGCGAGGAGGAAACCAGGAATGAAGCGCTTCACGCGGTTCCTTTCTGCGAAGGGCCGCCACGCAGGACGCGCGGCCCGGAGTTGAAGGGTGATTCAGGACTCAGGGTTTCAAAAGGCTCAGGCGGGCTGGCCGCGCTCGCGGGCCAGGACGAGGAAGGCGTCGATGAGGGCGGAGAGCTTCGCTTCCGCGCGCTCCCGGGCCTGGGGGAGCGGCTCGCCGGGGGCGGGCGTCTCCTTGTGCTCGAAGTAGTATTTGATTTTCGGCTCGGTGCCGGACGGACGCAGGGTGACACGCCCCCCGCCTTCCAGTGCGAAGGCGACGACGTTGGACGGGGGCAGACCGCCCTCGCCCTTCTGGTAGTCGCGCACCGTGCTCACGCGGGCGCCACCAATGCGCTCCGGCGGTGAGGCGCGGAAGGCCTGCATGATGGCGCGGATGGTCTGCGCCCCGGCCGCCCCGGGCAGCGTGACGTTGCGCTGGGCGCCCACATGGAGGCCAAAGGTGCGCTGGATCTCCTCCAGGTAACCCAGCAGGTGGGTTCCCCGGGATTCGCACCAGGCGGCCATGTCCGCGACCACCAGCGCCGCGCCCACGCCGTCCTTGTCGCGCGTCGCGGTGCCCACGGTGTAGCCGAGCGCCTCCTCGTAGCCGAAGACGAACCGGGTGCCCTCCGTCCGCGAGCGCTCCAGCGCGCGGTTGGCGATCCACTTGAAGCCGGTGAGGACCTCGTCGTACGCGGCGCCCAGCCCGCGCGCGATTTCGCCCAGCTGCGTGGACGACACGATGGTGGTGACGACGTGCGGATGTCCGTCCTGCTTCGGCCCCTGCGTGAGCACGTAGTGGCCCAGCAGCACGCCCACCTCGTTGCCGGTGAGCAGGCGCAGCTTCCCGGACGCGTCGCGCGCCATCACCGCCAGCCGGTCCGCGTCAGGGTCGTTGGCGAGCACCACGTCCGCCTTCACGCGCTCCGCGGTGGCGAGCGACAGGTCCATGGCGCCCGGCTCCTCCGGGTTGGGGAAGCGCACGGTGGGAAAGCGCCCGTCGGGCTGCTGCTGTTCGGCCACCGGCGTCACGCGCGGGAAGCCCGCCTCCTTCAGCGCGAGCACCGCCCACAGCCCGCCCACGCCGTGCATGGCGGTGTAGACCAGGGACAGCGTGTCGCTGCCCTTCTTGTACAGGCGCAGGTCCAGGATGGCGCGCAGGTACGCGTTGCCCACGTCCTCCGAAAGGTCGCGCCACAGCCCCTTCGCGCGGCCCTCGGCGGGGGTGAGGAGCGGCACCTGGTTGGCGGGCTCCACCTTCGCGATGGCGTCCGCGATGCCCACGTCCTGCGGGGGGACGATCTGCGCGCCGTTGCCCCAGTAGACCTTGTAGCCGTTGTACTCGGGCGGGTTGTGGCTGGCGGTCACCATCACCGCGGCGGCGGCGTTCAGGTGCAGCACGGCGAACGCGGTGACGGGCGTGGGCACGGGCTCCGGGAAGACGTGCGCGGGGATGCCCTCCGCAATGAACACCGCGGCGGTGTCCTCCGCCAGCTCCCTGCTCAACCGCCGGGCATCCCGCCCCACCACCACGCCGCGCGAGGTGACGTCCGGCACGGTGGCCTTGAGGTAGCGCGCGAGCCCCGCGGTGGTGCGCCGCACGACGGCGCGGTTCATCCGGTTGGGGCCGGCGCCCAGCACGCCCCGGAGGCCCGCGGTGCCGAACTCCAGGTCCTGCGCGAAGCGGTCCGCCAGGTCCGCCCAGTCCGACGTCGCGAGCACCTGGGCCAGCTCCGCCTGGGTCTCCGGATCCGGATCCGCCTTGCGCCACGCCTCCGCCCGCTCCCTGAGTCCGGTGGTGTCCATCGCGCGTCGCCTCGTGTCGTTGAAGAGGAAGGGGGCGCGCACCGCCGGGACGACCGTGCGCGCGGGGGGTGTCGATTCAGCCGTCGTAGTCGGTGAGGTGCTTGCGGCGCACGGGCCCCTTGGGCCCGTCCTTGTTGCCCTGGCACGTGACGCAGAACTCCGCGTAGGGCATGGCCTTGAGGCGGCCCAGGGGGATGTCGTCGCCGCACTCCTCGCACTCGCCGAAGGAGTCCGGCTCCTCGCGCAGCTTGCCCAGGGCCTTCACCACGCGCGCCAGCGTGCCGTCGGTGTTGCGGTTCCGGCTGGAGGCGATGGTCTGCATCATCTCGTTGAGGGGCTGCTCGTCCTCGTCACCGCCCACGCGCGCCTCGTCGGTGCGGTTGGGTTCGATGCGCAGGGGCGTCTTCCCGGTCAGCTCCGCATGGAGCGCGAGCAACTGCTGGAGGAAGTCCTCTCGCTGCTTCGGGGTCACGGTGGGCTCTCGCTGGAAGGTCAGTACTGCGCGGTGGAAATCTGGCCGCTGACGATGGCCACGGACGCGGACGCGCCCAGCCGGTTGGCGCCCGCGCGAATCAGCTTCACCGCGTCCTCCGCCGACCGCACACCGCCGGAGGCCTTCACCCCCACCTCGTCGCCCACCACCGCGCGCATCAGCTCGATGTCCTTCACCGTGGCGCCGCCGGGCCCGAAGCCGGTGGAGGTCTTCACGAACGCGGCGCCCGCCGCCTTGGACAGCGCGCAGGCGACGACCTTCTCCTCGTCGGTGAGGTGGCCCGTCTCCAGGATGACCTTCACGGGCACGGGGTGGCTGGCCTCCACCACCGCGGCGATGTCCTGGTGCACGCGCTGGTAGTCATGGGCCTTGAGCGCGCCCAGGTTGAGCACCATGTCGATTTCGCGCGCTCCGGCGAGGATGGCCTCGCGCGCCTCGAAGGCCTTCGCCTGGGGCAGCATGGCGCCCAGCGGGAAGCCCACCACGGCGATGGGCACGGCGGACGCACCGGCCAGCACCCGCGCGGCGGTGGCCACGTGACAGCTGTTCACGCACACCGTGGCGAAGCCGTACTGGCGGGCCTCCTCGGCCACGCGCACCACGTCCTCCGCGCGCGCCTCCGGCTTGAGCAGCGTGTGGTCGATGTACGGCGCCAGGTCCTGGGCCTTCAGGATGGACGCGGGGTCCACGCGCGCGGTGGCGGTCTTCACCAGCAGGGGGCGCGGGGGTTCCGGGTTCAGCACGGAGGCGGGGGGCACCGCTTCCTGAGAAACCTTCCGGGCGTTCAGGCGATGACGGGCCTGGTCGACCAGCTCTTCCAGGAGGGTGAGGAAAGCTTCGGCGTCGGACGACATTCGGGCCCCTTAACCCAGTTCCAGGGCGGCGGGGAAGCGCTCGCGGGGGGCCAGGGACGTCCAGCGGACGCAAGGAGTGCCCCGAATGGGAGCGGGGCGGTAGAGTTCCGGCCGTGAAGGTCTTCGCGTGGCTGTTCGGTGTCCTCTTCTTCCTGTTCACGGCGCCGCCGGGCCACGCGGCCACGCGGGCCTCCCAGGCCCCTTCGGCCCTCCCCGCCCCCGCGCCAGGCAGGCTCACGGTCTACTTCCTCGACGTGGGCCAGGGGGACGCGGCGCTCATCGTGTCGCCCGCGGGCAAGACGGTGCTCATCGACGGTGGGCCCCCGGAGGCCGGGACGCGGCTGGCGGCGCGGCTGCGCGAGTTGGTGAAGCAGCCCCTGGACCTGGTCATCCTCACCCACCCGCACCTGGACCACCTGGGGGGACTGCCCGCGGCGCTGAAGGCGGTGGGCGCGAAGCGCTTCATGGACCCCGGCTTCGACCACCCGAGCGAGGCGTACCGCGACCTGCTGGACTTCGTGGGCCGGGAGGTGGGCCAGGTGATGACGCCGGAGCCCAACGCGTCCGCGCCCCAGACGCTGCTCACGGTGGGCCTGGGCGAGGGCGTGTCCCTCACCGTGCTCTGGCCACGCATGCCCCAGGAGCCCTTCCTCACCAACACGCGCTCGGACGCGAACGCGAACTCCATCGTCACCAAGCTCACCTACGGCAGGACGGCGTTCCTCTTCACGGGGGACTCGGAGCCGCCCACGGAGGAGGTGCTGCTCCAGAAGCCCCTGGACCTCACCGCCACCGTGCTGAAGGTGGCGCACCACGGCGGCAAGCACTCCTCCACCGCGGCGTTCCTGGAGCGGGTGGCCCCCCAGGCCGCCGTCATCTCCTGCGGCGTGGGCAACGACTACGGCCACCCGAGCCCGGAGGTGCTGGGCCGCCTGCGCGACGTGCACGCGCGCACCTTCCGCACCGACCAGGACGGCGAGGTGATGGCGGTGAGCGACGGAACAACCGTCACCCTGCGCTCGGCGAAGGGCGGGGACTCCACCGCGAGCGTCTCCGGCACGCAGCAGGCGGGCAGCTCCGTGGCGCTCGGGCCCATCGAGCCCACGCCAGACCGCCGCCCCGGACGCGCGGTGGAGAATCCACCTGAACCGGGCAGCTCCTCGAAGAAGCCGAAGGCAGCGCCGTCCGCCCCCGCGCCGCAGGACACGTCCGACAGCGCGGGCCAGAACTTCGTGTCCCTCAAGGGCAGCAAGGTGTTCCACCGCGAGAGCTGCTCGACCTTGAAGCGCTCGAAGAACGAGCGCACCGTCTATACCCGCCGTGCCGACGCCCTGCGCGAGCGGCGCCCCGCCGAGGATTGTCACCCATGAGTCCCCGCATCGCCCTCGGAGTGGGCCTGCTGCTCGCCTCGCTGGCGTGTCAGCCGACGCCCGAGCCGCCGAAGAAGGCTCCGAGCCCGGAGAAGTCGCGCTACTTCGGTGGCGCGCCGGATGGAAAGCTCCACGTCTATTTCTTCGACGTGGGGGCGGGAGAGGCCGCGCTCATCATCTCGCCGAGCGGCAACACGGTGCTGGTGGATTCGGGCCCGGCCACGGCCGAGTCGCACCTGGTGAACCGGCTGCCGGAGCTGCTGCGGCGGGAGCTGGACCTGGTCGTCCTCACGCATCCGGATCCGAAGCACCACGGCGCGCTGGACGCGGTGCTCAAGCGCGTGGGCGCGCGCCGGCTGCTGGAGCCGCAGCTGCCCGACACGTCGTCCGCCTACGACACGCTCTTGGGCGCGGTGGGCTCGCGCGGGGTGCAGGTCTTCTCACCCGCGTCCTCCGCGAACCTGCCCCAGGAGTCGGTCCGGCTGCAGTTGGAGGATGAGGTGAACCTCACGGTGCTCTGGCCTCGCGCGCCCGCGACGCCGCTGCTGAAGAGCGCGACGGACGCGGAGGGCCGGAACGCGGCGAACTCCATCGTGCTGCGTCTGACGTACCGGAACACGTCGGTCCTGTTCGCGGGCGCGGCGCGCGCGGAGACGGAGGAGGTCCTCCTGGCGAACGGATTGCTGGGACACGCCACGCTGCTGAAGGTCGCCTCGCCCGGGGTGGCCGGCGCCAACTCGCAGGGGTTCCTGGAGGAGGTGCGTCCGCAGGGCGCCGTGTTCAGCATGGATGAAGGCCTGGGCCGGGACGCGAAGGTCCGGGACGTGATGACGCGCCTCAAGGGCGTGGGGGCGAAGACGTTCCGCACGGACGTGAACGGCGAGATGCACGCGGTGAGCGACGGCAAGCAGTTCGAGCTCACCCTCCAGCGCCCCACTCCGGGAGAGCCCGCCTCCGCGCGGCGCATCGTCCTGCCGGGTGTGGACACGCGTCCGGCCCTCGTGAAGACGGCGAAGCCCCCACCCCCGCCACCGGTGGTGGTGAAGCCGCAGCCCGAGCCGCCCGTCGTGGCGAAGGTGGAGCCGACGCGCACCGTCGACACACCCCGAGGCACCACCCCGCGATGGGGCAGCGAGGGCATCGACGTGGACCCACTGCCGGCCGCGACGAAGGCGGTCCGGAAGGAGGACATCCGCCGCGCCGCGCAGCGCGCGCCCACCGGCGGCTACGTGGCGAGCCGCAACAGGCGCATCTTCCACAAGGTCGACTGCCAGAGCGCGGCGATGATCAAGGACAAGAACCTCGTCGTTTTCAGGACCCGCGACGAGGCGTTGAAGTCGAACTTCGAACCCGCGCCCGACTGCAAGCCCTGACGCGAAGGGGAGCCCGCACCATGCCCAAGGCCACGGTGGACCGCATCGAAGAGGACGTCGCCGTGCTGGTCGTGGACGGCCGCCAGCTGACGCGCGCCCTGGACACGCTGCCGCCCGGCGTGCGCGAAGGGGATGTCGTGGACCTGGAGACAGGCACGGTGGACGCCGAGGCCACCGAGGCCCTGCGCGCCGGGGTCCGCACCGCGAGGGAACGCGCGATGCGCGGCAAGAAGCCGCCGCCGGGTGGGAACTTCGACCTGTAGGAAGCGCCGGGCCACCGCCCGGGACGGACTGCTCGACGTGTCGGGTCGCCCGAGCGGAGCAGGATGCCGTGGGAAGGACCTGCTCCTGACGAGGCGAGGAGCAGGCCCACCCATGAGGTCGGCTACGGCGCGGTGCCTTCCGCCGGGGCCGCGGGCTCGCCGCCGGTCGCGGTGCCCCGCGGAGGCGCCGTGGGCGCGGCACCCTCACGCGCGGGAGGTGCCGGCGCGGGGGGCGGGGCCACGCGGGGCTCGGGCTTGCCCGTCACCTTGTTGACCATCTGCGCCAGGGGAGGCGGCAGCATGTTCGCCGCCGAAAGCGCGAACACCGCCACCACCGGAAGGACGACGAGCAGCAGCAGCACCAGCGCCACCATCTTCAGCGGGCTGCGGCGCGGGGCCACGACGGGACGCTTGCGGGCGGCCTTCGAGTCCTGCACCTGCTCCTCGTCCTCTTCCTCGTCACGGCGGTCGTCCTGCGCCTCGGCCTGACGGGCGTCCTCGTCGTCCTCGGCGTCGCCCCGGTTGCCGGGCAGATCCAGGTCGGAGAACAGCTCGTTGAGGGGCGCGCCAGCAGCGGCGGCGGGCGCCGCTTCCGCGTGACCCCGGCGCTGTGAGGGCGCGGGAGCAGGGGCGGGAGAATGACGCGGGTCCCCGTAGAGCGTGCTGTCGGCTTCGTCCTCGTCTCCGTCACGCTCCTCGGGCTCGGAGTCGTCCAGGGAAGGCCCGGGTTCGGGCTCGGCGTAGAAGGCCTGCTGCGGCTCCGGCTCGCGACGGGCGGGAGCGCGAGGCGGCGGCGGGGCCACGGCGGCCACGGGCGGCGGCTCGGGAG
>NZ_RAWD01000170.1:0-20571 GCF_003612065.1 Corallococcus sp. CA047B | reverse complement strand
GTGGTGGCGGTGGCGCCACCTGCGACAATCCCGGCCAGGGCCCCGCCTGCACCAGCGATGACATGTGCAGGTCCCAGGGCTTCGTCCGCTGCGCCAGCTCAGGCTGCTGCACCACGGTTCCGAAGCGCTGACACTGCCTTCGCGAGACGAGGGAGCGCTCGATCGCCTGGTCGCCACGCTGCGCTCAAGTCGAATACACTCCAGGGCTCCTGACCCACACCCTGGAGGCTCACATGCTGCGTTCCCTGTGTTTCATCGTCCTGTGCTCCGTTGGACTCACCGCCTGCGGCCCGGAGGCCGTCGACGCGAACGATGAGACGTTCGGCGCAAGCCAGCAGGGCCTCGCCTGCGAGACGGGCTCGGGCTACTGCCGCGGCACCACGAACACCTGTGCCTGGCTCACCAGCAACCCCAGTGAAGGGCTGTGTCGTCCCAAGTGCAGCCCCACCGGAACGTGTTCCTCCGGCACCTGCTGGTCGCAGCCGAACGGGGAGCCGTACTGCAACGGCGTCCGGCTATAGCGCTGGCGGGAGCAGCAGCACCTGCTCCAGCAGCCCTCGCAGTTCCTGCTCCAGTCCCGGCACCGAGGCGGCGCGCAGATTGCCGCCGCCCCGGAAGAGGGACAGTCCTTCGAAGAAGGCGACCAGCAGCGCCGCGCGCCGCTCCCGGCGCGCCGGCGTGAGGTCGGGGGCAAGCTGTCGCAGCAGGTCCACCACGCCCGCGCGGTAGCCGGCGTAGAAGACCGCGAGCGCGTCCGCCACCATGGCGTCCCTCGCGGCCAGCGCCCACAGCTCCGCGAAGAACTGGCAGGCCTGGGGTGAGTCCTGATCCTCCAGGACGGCGTCCACCGCGTGCCGCAGCCGCTGCGCCGGTTCACCGCCTCCGCCCTCCACCCGCGCGTGGACCCGCTGGAGGGCCTGCTCCAGGTAGCGCGCCAGCAGCGCGCGCACCACGTCCTGCTTCGTGGGGAAGTAGTACTGCAGGTTGCCCAGGCTCACGCCCGCGCGCTGGGCCACGCCCCGCAGGCTGAGCCCCGCGTAGCCCTCCTGGACCAGGACCTCCATGGTCGCGTCCAGGATGTGGCCCACGCGCTCGGTGCCCTTGGCGTGCACCGCCGTGCCCTCGCGGGGGCTCGCGGAAGGAAGGGCCCCGACGACCTTCTTGCTCGCGCGGCGCGGCATCACGCCACCTCGCGCGCCAGGGACGCGTCGATGCGGACCTCGACGCCGCAGGCGCTGAGCGTGGCCAGCGTCTGTGCGGGGCGGGGTTCGTGCTCCGGGAACCACACGCCCGCGGGCGGCGGCGGCGCACCATCCAGCCCCAGGAGCCGCTCGGCGCCCAACAGCGCTCCAACGGCGGTGAGATGGGCCTGTCCCTTCGGATCCACCACTTCGATGCGGACATGGCCGCGCTCGCCCTCCACATCCGCCACCCACGCGGCTTCTCCCCCCGTGTTGCTGCCGGTGAGCAGGCTCCGGCGCAGCGCCGTCCAGCGGGGATGCTGGAGCAGCCGCAGGATGCCGAGCCGCTGGAGCACGACCAGCGTCCAGGTCGCGGAGCCCGAGTCGAAGCCCAGCCGCGTCGTCACCGTGCGCGCGCCCAGCACCCGGGGCAGCGTCGCCTGTTCAGGCGTGTCCAGCCGGAAGACCCGGGTGGCCCGGCCGTCGGAGAACGTCACCCGCCGACCGTCCGTCAGCGGCAGCACCTGACGCTCGCGGCCATCCTCCGTCACCTCGTAGGACAGGCCCAGCCGGTCCATGTACTCCAGGGAGTCCGGCCCGGCCTGATCCGCGAGCGCGAACCGGATGGCCACCTCCACCCGCTCCAGGCGCCCGACCCTTTCGGCGGCCAGGGCCACGAGGCGCGGCACCAGCCCCGCCATCCACGCGGAGCCCAGCAGCACCGGCGCCCGCGGCGGCGCTCCGGACAGCCGCAGCACCGTGGCCATCATCCGGGACGTCCACCGGGTGATGTCCAGGACGGGCACCCCGTCGCGCGACGCCGCCATCAGCAGGACGTCGTCCGGGTCGTTGACCAGCGACAGCACGGCGCGAGGCCGCCCCCCCAGCGCCGCCAGCGCACCGGGCGAGCGGACCTCCAGCGCGACGCCCTCCGCTCCGCCCAGCCGCGCGGCCAGCTCCCGGGCCGGCGCCTCCCTGCGCCCGGCGATGAGCAGCGGCAGGTCCGGATGACGCTCCCTCAGGAGCCCGGCGAGCTGGGCGCCCACCACCCCATAGCCCCCCACCAGCACGACGCGGCCTTCCGCTTCCATGACGACCCCCACGTTCGGGCACGGCCCCTTGCCGTGCCCCACGGGGACAGATATAGGTCAACCGACCTAAATCTTCACGACAATCGACTTCACGCCCGGGAGATGAGGATCAGGTCCTCGTCCTGTTCCAGGCGGTACACGCCGTCAGGCCCACGGCAGCGCTCGGCGTGCACGCGAATCTTCGCGTCGAGTTCACGCACCTGGGTCGCGTCCAGGGCGGCGAGCTGCGCCGCAGTGAAGCAGCCCTCGAGCACGAGGAAGCGGCAGAGCGTGTACATCTCCTCGAAGCTCTGGGCGACGAACCCGCTCATCGTCGCGAACACCTCGTGCGGCAATCGCATCCGCTGGACTTCGGCGATCACCGCCTCGCTGAAGAGCAGCGTCTCCGAGAAGTCCCTGCACAGCTCATAGGTCGGTCCCCGGCCCGCGGCCATGGCGATGAGACACGCGCCCCCGGGGCGCACGAACGAGAGCAGCGTGTCGATGAACGCGCACCATTCAGCGACAGGCACGTGGTACAGGACGTGCAAACACACGACGAGCTCATACCTGTCTTGTGATTCGAAGTGGGCCAGGGACTCATGGCGGACCTTCGCCTTCGCGTGGTGGAACCCGGCGATCTGCTCGGGATTGGGCTCCAGCAGGGTGAGCGAACCGAAGTGCGGTGCCAGCCTTTCGGCCACCTTGCCCGACCCCGCGCCCACATCCAGCAGCGCGGGCTGCGCGGGCAGTCCGGGGAGGAGCCGCTCCTCGACGAGCTTCGCGATGTTCTGGGGATGCCGGGCGCCGACCGTGAGCAGCCGGAACGCCGTGGCGTATTCGTGCGGCGACATCGTGATTCCCATGGGGCCTCGCTCCTGGTGGGACGGCCACGCCCCCAGTGCCCCCGGGGCGTCGCTCGTCCAGGCCCCCTGGACTCTACACGCTCATGCGCGGTGGATGCCCCTCCCCGGCTGCCGCAGGTGACGCATGCGCCTCCAGCGCCGGCAGGTAGAGCGCCTCCACGTAGCGCTGCGCCATCCGCTCCGGCGCGTGGTGGGCCACCACGTACTCGCGCGCGGCGCCCGCCATCCGCTCGCGCCAGCCGGGCGCCGCCAGCAGCCCCGCGAGCGCGGAGGCCAGCGTGCCCGCGTCACCGGGTGGCACCACCAGACCGCGTCCAGTGCCCAGCACATGGGGCAGCTCTCCGACACCGGAGGCAATCAACGGACGTCCCGCCGCCATCGCTTCCAGCGCGACCAGTGGCATGCCTTCCCGGAGGGATGGCATCACCACCGCGTCCGCCGCCGCGTACACGTCACGCACGTCCGAGCGGAACCCCAGGAAGTGCACCGGCAGCCCCTGCGCCTGGGCCTCCAGCGACTCGCGCAGGGGGCCATCTCCCACGAGCAGCAGCGTGGGCACCGTGGCGCCGGGGGTCCGGGCCAGCATCCGCAGGGCGTCGAAGAGCACCTGGGGCCCCTTCTCCACCGACAGGCGCCCCACCAGCGCGATCACCGACACGTCGGCGGCCAGACCCAGCGCCTCGCGCGCGCGCAGGCGCTCCTCGTGGGTGCAGGCCTCCGCGAGCGGCAGCGCGTTGGGGATGTAGACCACCGGTGAGCGGTGGACGTACCGGCGCAGGCGCGAGGCCAGCTCCCGCGACACCGCCGCCACCGCGGTGGTGCAGTTGCCCAGCACGCGCGCCAGCCCCTCGTAGGCGACCAGGGCGGGCGTGGCGCCCGTGTCCCCATGGTACGTGGCCACCAGCGGCACGCCCGACAGGGTGCTCGCGGCGGCGGCCAGGGTGAGGGACTTGTAGTCGTGCGCGTGCACCACGCCCACGCCGCGACGGCGAACCTCCGAGGCGAGCGTGGCCACGGCCATCGCGCTGAACCGGCCCGGGACCTCCAGCGTCAGGGCCTCCAATCCCTGCTCACGCGCGGCGCCCGAAAGGACATCCGCCCGTCCCGGAGACACCAGGCTGCACACCTGCGCCCTCCAGGGCGACGGCGTCGCTCCCGCGAGCGACAGCAACGCGCGTTCGGCGCCGTACAGGCCGCACGTGCTGCGCACATGGAGGATGGTGGAGTGCGGCACCCGTGCACCTCCCGCGCTCACGCCTGGGCGTGCGCGGCGGCTCCCCGGTAGAGCTTCGCGTACGCGTCCACCATGTTGGCGAGCGAGTAGCGCTGGGACTCGAGCTTCGCGGCAGAGCCCAGGCGCGCACGCAGCTCCGGGTCATGGGTCAGCCGTTTCACCGCGTCCGCGAGCGCCTTGACGTCACCGGTCGGCACCAGGAGCGCCGTCTGCCCATCGCGGTGCACCTCCCGGATGGCCGGGACGGTGTGCGAAACCGTGGGCAGGCCCACCGCCATCGCCTCCAGCAGCGACAGCGAGCGGCCCTCGCGACGGGAGGGCTGCACGTAGACGTCGAAGGCGGGAAGCAGCTTGCTCGCGTCCAGCAGGGCGCCCGTGAAGTGCACCCGTCCGGCGAGCGGCGACGCGGCGGCGCGCTCACGCAGCGAGGCCTCCATCGGGCCGGGGCCAATCATCACCAGGTGTGTGTTCGTCTCCTGCGCGAAGTGGCCCAGGAAGGCGTCCACGAGCAGGTCCGGGCCCTTCTCCTCGGAGAGGCGTCCCAGGTAGCCCACCACGGTGGCGTCCTGCGCAAGGCCCAGGCGCTCGCGCGCGTCGCGGCGGGCCTCGGAGCCCGTGGCCACGGTGAGCGGCACCCCGTTCTCGATGGTGACCACGCGCGAGAGCAGCTTGGGGCTCCAGCGCTCCAGGCTGGCGCGCACCTCGCTGCCGCACGCCACCAGCGACTGGGTGAAGACGGCGGCGGCCATGGCCGCGGGACGCAGCTTGCCCTGCGGCTCCACCGTCTGATGGAAGGTGCCCAGCACGGGCGTGCGCGGGCGCAGCGTCCGGGTGGCGACAGCGTTGAGCCAGGGGCCCACGTCGTGGCCGTGCACCACGTCCGCGCCAAAGGCGTCCACCTCCTGCGCCAACCGGCGGATGGCCGTGGGCGTCATGCCCGCCAGCCCCCCCAGCCACACGGTGGGGACGTTGGCGCGCTGAAGCAGCTCGCGCACCGGGCCGTCCGGTCCCAGGGCCAGCACCACGGAGTCGATGCCCCGGGAGCGGCCGTGCTCGGACAGGCGGACGACCAGTTGTTCCAGCCCGCCCATCTCCAGGCCGTACATCACATGTGCCACGCGCGTGGGACGCGCCGCCGCCGCCGGGTGCAGTTCGTTCTTCATAGGACGCGGCCAAGCTAGGCACGCGCCCCGGGCCCACAACCCCCGCGCCGGGCCTTCCGTCCGGGGGATGTCGAACAGTGGAAGCTCCAGCCCGGAGGGGTTCGCGGCGCGCTACGGAAGGGCCGTCCCGATGGATGCATCGGCGTGTGACGGCAAGACACGTCCTGCGTACGAAAGGGCGGCTGGCGCTGCTCGCGCGCGGCCTCCAGCGTCACCCCGGGCTTCAGCCGCGCCACCACGTCGAGGATGCGCATGTCCTGCTTCGCCTCCGACGCCAGCGCCGGCCTCCCCACCCGCGAGGGAAACAGCGAGGCCGTGGCCGACACCCTTCGCAGGCTCGGGGCGTGTCCAGGCCTCGTTGCGCTCCGTCCGCAACGGACAGCACGCCTCCCCAACGGATGGACATGCCGCGCCACCACCATCCTCCGCGCGCACTGAAACACAATCATGTCACCCTGGCGTGAAAGGCTCGACTCCCGAACAGGCGATGTGAGAACCCACTGCCTGTCTTCATCTCAAAGGGAGTCCGACTTGCTTCAACTCGCATCACGCTGGGTCATGACTTGCGCAGTGGGTTTCACGTGGGCGCTCGCGGGCTGTGCGCCCGCGGAGCCCACCCCTCCGGAAACACAAGGCACCACCGAGGCCGTACAGCCGCTGCTGACGGGGGAGCGCGCCCTCTTCGGCGCCTCCGCGCTTCCGGCCGTGGCGGCCGCGAACGACAGCGCCGCGGTGGAGCTGGGCGTGCGCTTCCGCAGCGATGCGCCCGGTCGCATCATGGGCGTGCGCTTCTACAAGGGCGCGGGCAACACGGGCACGCACACCGGCAGCCTGTGGTCCGCTTCTGGAGCGCTGCTGGGCACCGTGACGTTCCAGGCTGAGACGACCTCCGGCTGGCAGGAGGCGCGCTTCGCCACGCCGGTCACCATCGCCGCGGACACGAACTACGTCGTCTCGTACCACGCGCCCGCCGGGCACTACGCGGTGACGGACAACGGCTTCGCGTCCGCGCTGGCGGCGCCGCCCCTGCACGCGGCGGCGGACGTCGCGGGCGCCGGCAACGGCCTGTACCGCTACGGCGCCAGCGGCTTTCCCACTGACACCTTCCAGGCCAGCAACTACTGGGTGGACGTGGCCTTCCAGCCCAACGACACCACGCCCCCGCGCGCGCCCACCAACGTCACGGCGGCGCCCAACTCGCCCACCGCCATCGACCTGAGCTGGTACGCCTCCGTGGACGGCAACGGCGAGATGCAGGGCAATGCGCGCGCGCACCTGGTGTACCGGGGCAGCCAGCTCATCGCGGAGCTGCCCGGCACCACCCTCCGCTACCGCGACGCCGGGCTGACGCCCGCCACCGCGTACCAGTACACCGTGCACGGCCGGGACGCCGCGGGCAACGTGGGCCCGGCCTCCGCGACCGTCAGCGCCACCACGCTGGCGAACACCGCCTGCAACCCGTGCAGCCTGTGGAACGCCACGACGGGCACCCCATGGGCCATCAACGCCGACACCACCCCCACCGAGGTGGGCGTGAAGTTCCAGTCGGACGTGGCGGGCACGGTGACGAAGGTGCGCTACTACAAGAGCAGCATCGACAACGGGCCGCACGTGGGCCATCTGTGGAGCGCTGCCGGGACGCTGCTGGCCACCACCGAGCAGGCGCCCGCGGAGAGCGGCTTCGGCTGGCGTGAGCTGACGTTCACCACGCCGGTGAGCCTCACGGCGAACACGACCTACGTCGTGTCGTACTTCGCGACCGCGGGCAACTACCTCATCACGCCGAACTACTTCACCAACGCGGGCGTGGACATGCCGCCCCTGCACGCGCCGTCCACCGTCGCGTCCGGCGGCAACGGGGTGCGCCACCTCAACGGCAGTGCCTTCCCCACGGAGACGTGGCGTGACACCAACTTCTGGGTGGACGTCACCTTCATCCCCACGGCGTCCGGGACGCAGAACCCGGTGGACCTGTCCGTGAGCCAGTCCTTCCCCGCGGGCACGGGCGCCAACGGCGACATGATGTTCTACGACGTCACCGTGACGAACAACGGCACGCAGGCGGCCACCGGCATCGTGCTCGACGTCCCCATCCCCGCCGGCCTCTCCTACTTCTTCTACAGCGCGACGCCGGCCAGCAACGGCGGCTGCTCGTTCTTCAGCGACCTGCAGTGCACGATTCCCACCCTGGCGGCGGGCGCGAGCGTCACGATTCCGGTGACCGCCTTCCCCATGTCCTCTGGCACCTTCCAGAGCGTGGCCACCGTGTCCGCCGCGCAGACGGACTCCGTGCCGGGCAACAACACCAGCACCCTGGCCATCCCGGTGGGCCCTTCCACCAACCTCATCACCTTCGACACCTTCCCCGGACAGGATGAGGTCATCACCGGATTGCACGGCCCGCTCCACTTCATCCAGAGCGACTGGTACATCGCGTCGCCCTGGGGCGGGTTCACCACGAAGAGCGTCTCCTTCAACGGCGGCGGCCTCACCCAGGGGCGGCTGTCGGTGAACGGCCAGCGCCGCGTCATCGGCATGGACGCCTTCACCTGGGACACGGGCGCGACCCTCACGCTCGCCTGCCTGGACCTGCCGACCCGCACCTTCCCCCTGACGGCGGGCCAGGTGACCCACGTGGTGACGAACTGGACGCAGCCCTGCACCGTGTTCACCCTCTCCACGTCCAACGGCTGGGACACGAACCTCGACAACATCGAGCTGTCGCCGCGCCCCTGAGCGTGACGCAAGGGACGGCGGGTATGCTGGGAGGATGCCCGCCGTCTGCCTCCTGCTGAGCGCCGTGACATCCCTGTTCACCACGACGTGGTTGCTGGCCGCCGCGCCCTTCACCGTCGCCGTGGAGCCCGTCGGGTTCTCCGTCCGCTCCGACGGCGCGCGGGTGTCCATCACCCAGGTGGTCCCCGGTGGCCCGGCGGACCGCGCGGGGCTGGAGGCGGGGATGCGCGTCCAGAGCATCGTGAGCCCCGTGCGAGCGTTCGCCCAGGGTCCCATCGGGAAGCTGGGCAGGAGGGACCTGCACGACGCGCTTCAGCCCACCTGGGACGAGCCGCTCATCCTCACCGTGGGGAAGACGCCCCAAGAGGGACATCTGGTCTCGGTGCAGCGCGATGACGCCCGGCCCGCGGAGGAATTTCCCCCCGGGCCGCTGACCCTGAAGCAGTTGGAGCGACTGACCCTGTCGCAGCAGGCGAGGTATCACCCCGCGCGATTCTCCAGCCCCCAGGGCCGCGACCCCGAGGACGAGCCCTCCCTCACGCTCCACCACGAAAGCCAGGCCTGGGTGAAGAAGGGGCAATTGCAGGGCCTGACGGGAGGCGGGCACACGGGGCTGTGGATCCATCCCCAGCTCCAACTGGATTCGAACTGTCCCGCACGCATCGAGAAGGTCGAGCTGCGCGGCCTCGGCCCCGGCCTTCCCCGGACGCTGACGCCCGCGCCCGAGGACACGAACCCCTGGCAGCAGTTCGACTTCGACCTGCCGCTCTGGTCCCTCCGGGACGTGACGAAGGCGTGCGCCGCGGGCAAGACATCCCTCACGGCGTCCCTGCGCGCGGCGCTGTCCTGTCAGGGTGAGCCCGTCCTCCAGAAGACCCTCCCCGTGAAGCTGACCCTGACGTGCCACCAGCCGCCTCCGGAAGACGTCACGGACACGCTCGACCTGGTGGCCCTCCGGGGCGAGGAGGAGTTCCTCGTGGGAGCCAAGGCGGTGGTGACGGTGGAGGTGATGCGGCTGGACACGGAGGTCCCCCAGGTCGAAGCGGCGACGGTGGTGGAGGTGGACGACCAGGGCAAGGAGCTGCGCCGCGTCATCACGCTGCCGGTGCCCGCGGGCACGGAGGAGCTGAAGACAGAGGTGACGCTGGACACGACGACGGCGCGCACCGTGCGGCTGGCCGCGGAGCTGCGCTTCCCCGACGGCAGCACCCGGCGCACCACCGCGCAGCAGGTGCCCATCCTCACCCCGGAGCTGGTGGCGGCGCGGCAGAAGGAAGAGGAGGCGGGCGGCGAGCGGTTGCAGGCCTTCACCGCCCGGTTCAGCAAGGAGTGGAAGTCCCCCTGCGCCAACGTCCCCGCCACCGTGGCGTGGCTCCAGAAGCAGCCCGAAATCGCGTCCGCGTCCGGAGACAAGGGAGGCCACCACTTCAGCTACCAGGTGAAGGGGTCGCTCCTCATCCTCTTCGACTGCCATCAGCAATAGCGCGCAAGACGCCCTCCTCCGCCCTTGTCCCTTCCCCGGAGTGCGGGAGCAGTGCGACGGCGGGTATGCTGGGGGGATGCCCGCTGTCTCCCTCCTGCTGAGCGCCGCGACGTCCCTGTTCACCACGACGTGGCTGCTGGCCGCCGCGCCCTTCACCGTCACCGTGGAGCCTGTCGGGCTCTCCGTCCAATCCAATGGCGACGAGGTGGTCGTCACCCGCGTCGTGCCCGGAAGTCCGGCGGCCCTGGAGGGAATGAAGTCCCGGATGCGCATCGAGCGCATCCACAATCCCATCCGCCTCTTCAGTCAGGGTCCCCTCATGAAGCTGGATGCGGAGGACCTCCAGGCCGCGCTCACGCCCACCTGGGGTGAGCCGCTCGTCCTGACCGTGGGGCCCCAGGGCAAGAGGCAGGGCCAGACCTTCACGCTCAGGCGGACCGACCCGGCGCCACGGGACGAGTTTCCCGTCCTTCCCCTGCCCGATGCGCAGGTGCGACGGCTGACCGTGAATCAGCAGTCGCGCTACTCCGTACGGCTGTCGCAGTTCATGAGCGGGCAGCCTGCCCCCCCGCGAGAACCCTCGCTCGAACTCCAGCAGGAGGACACGACAGTGTGGGTGACCGGGGGACAGCTCCGGGTGATGGACGGCGGCGGGTTCACGGGGCAGTGGGTCCATCCCCGGTTCGTCCTGAAGTCGGCCTGCCCCCTGGTCCTGGAGAAGCTGGAGGTGAGCGGCCCCGGCCCCGGCCTTCCCCGGACGCTGCGGCTGGAGCCCACCTCGCGGCGCCCGACCCACGAGTTCAGGGTGGACCTGCCGCTCTGGTCCCACCAGGACGTCACGAAGGCCTGCGCGGCGGGGCGCTCGGAGCTCACGGCATCCCTGGCCGCGACGCTGTCCTGTGCCCAGGACCCCATCCTCAAGAAGACCCTGCCGGTGAAGCTGGCCCTGACGTGTGAGCAGCCGCTGCCGCCGGGGCGCTCGGACGCACTGGAGCTGCTGGTCAACCGGAGCGACCGGAGCTACCTGGTGGGCGCGAAGGCCGTGCTGACGCTGGACGTGCTGCTCTCCACGCTCTTCCCTCCGGCCGCCTCCGTCGCGATGGTGCAGGTGGATACCCAGGGGCGGGTGATCCGCCGCTTCACCAACAAGCCGGTGCCCGCGGACGCGCGCGCGGTGTCGGCGGAGGTGACGATCGACACGCAGATGGCGCGCACCGTGCGGCTGGCCGCCGAGCTGAAGTTCGCCGACGGCAGCACCCGGCTCACCGCCGCGGAGGAGGTGACCATCCGCACCCCGGAACAACTGGCGCAGTATCGGCAGGACCAGCAGAAGGGCTACGTGGGGCTGATGGAGATCTCCGACCGGCTCCGCAAGGAGCTCAAGAGCGCCTGCGCGGACCCCGACGGCACGGTGGCCTGGCTCCAGCAGCAACCCGAGGTCGCGTCCGCGGCGAACCATGAGGGCCACTCCATCAGCTACATGATGAAGGACTCCGGCGAGTCGCTCTCCATCATGTGCCACCGCCGCTAGAAGCCACGTCCGGCCCACGAACCCCGGCCCGAGGGCCAAAGCAGGCCCCGGGGACGGCCGTCCGTCCTCGCTAGGAAGGAAGCGGCCGGGCGCAGGCCTCGGCCCGCGCCAGCAACAGCGCCTGTTCGCGGGCGTTGCGTGTGAGCGAGGCCGCGCGCTCGAACTCCGCGCGGGCCTCCTTCAGGCGCCCCAGCTTCTGGAGCAGGTCGCCGCGCACGCTCGGCAGCAGGTGGTAGTGCTTGAGCGACGGCTCGGCCGTGAGCTGATCCACGAGCTCCAGTCCCACGGCGGGACCGAACGCCATCCCGAGCGCCACCGCGCGATTCAGCTCCACCACGGGCGACGGCACGAGCCGCGCGAGCAGGGCATACAGTTCCGCGATGCGGGTCCAGTCCGTCGCGTCCGCCGTGCGCGCCCGGGCATGGCAGGCGGCGATGGCGGCCTGCACCGCGTACGGGCCCTGCTCGCCGCCCAGCTTCTGCGCGCGCTCCAGCGCCGTGAGGCCCCGGCGGATGAGCAGCTGATCCCACAGCGCGCGGTTCTGCTCCAAGAGCAGCACGGGTGCACCCGAAGGTCCCACCCGCGCCCGCGACCGCGACGCTTGAATCTCCATCAGCGCCACCAGCCCGTGCACCTCCGGCTCTTGCGGCACCAGCTCCGCGAGGATGCGGCCCAGGCGGAGCGCGTCCGCGCACAGCTCCGGGCGCATCCAGTCATCCCCGGCGGTCGCCGAATAGCCCTCGTTGAAGATGAGGTAGACGACCTCCAGCACGGAGGACAGCCGCGCCGCCAGTTCCTCGCCCCGGGGCACCTCGAAGGGGACCTGCTTCTCCGCCAGGGTCCGCTTGGCGCGCACGATGCGCTGGGCGACCGTCGGCTCCGGCACCAGGAACGCGCGGGCAATCTCCTCCGTCGTCAGGCCTCCCAGGAGCCGCAGCGTGAGCGCCACGCGCGCATCCGGGGACAGCACCGGATGGCACGAGGTGAAGACGAGGCGCAAGAGGTCGTCCCCGACGTCGTCGTCGAGCGCCGCGTCCAGGTCCGGCACTTCGGCCGCTTCCAGCCCGTGCCCCAGCTCCTCGTGCTTGCGCTCCAGCAGCTTGCGCCGGCGCAGCTCGTCGATGGCGCGTCGCTTCGCGGTGGCCATGAGCCAGGCGCCGGGGTTGTCCGGCACGCCCGACACCGGCCACTTCTCCAGCGCGGCCACGAGCGCGTCCTGCGCGAGTTCCTCCGCCTGCCCCACGTCGCGCACCATGCGCGCAAGGCCGGCGATGAGTCGGGCGGACTCGATTCTCCAGACCGCGTGGACCGCGGCCTGTGCATTGGAAGCCATCACGCGGCGGACTCAATCACCTCGGTGGTACTGAAGACAAACAGCCCCGGGACCCATGCTTCGGATCCCGGGGCCGCCGACTTCACCTCACGCCCGCGCTTCGGACACGGACGCCTGGAGCGCTTCGGGCACCGGCTCGTACGCCCCCAGGCGCAGGCTGGCCTGGGCGCGGCCCTGGGTGCGGCCCCGCAGCGACGTCACGTAACCGAAGAGGCGCGCCATGGGCACGCGCGCGGACACACTCCGCGCCGTCCCCTTCGCCTCCATGCCCAGCACCCTCCCCCGCCGCGACGACAGGTCGCCCAGCACGTCGCCCAGGAACGCCTCCGGCGTGGTGACCTCCACCTCCATCACGGGCTCCAGCCCCACGAGCCCCGCGCGCCGCGCGGCCTCCTGGAGCGCCAGCGAACCCGCGATGGCGAACGCCTGCGGCGTGGAGTCCTTCACGTGCGTGTCGCCGTCCACCAGCCGCACCTCCACGTCCACCAGCGGCACGCCGTCGCGCAGGCCTCGCGCCATGGCGCCCGCCACGCCCTTTTCAATCGCGGGAATCAGCTCCCGAGGAATGGTGCCGCCCTTCGTGGCGTCCACGAAGACGAGCCCCGCCCCTCGCGGCGCCGGACCCACGTCCAGCACCACGCGTGCGTACTGTCCGGGCCCGCCGGACTGGCGGACGTGGCGGTACTCCTGGCGCACCGCGCGCCGGAGCGTGTCGCGGTAGGCCACCTTGGGCTGTCCCACGCGCGCCTCCACGCCGAACTCCGTCTTCAACCGTTCCACGATGACCTCCAGGTGCAGCTCACCCATGCCGGACAGCAGCACCTGGCCGCTCTCCGGATCCACGCCCACGCGCAGCGACGGATCCTCCGCCGCCAGCCTCTGCAGTCCCTCCTCCAGCTTCGGCAACTCCCCGGGTGAGCGCGCCTCCACGGCGAGCTGCACCACGGGCTCCATCACCCCCAGCGCCTCCAGCACCACCGGCGCGTCCGGGTCGCACAGCGTGTCGCCCGTGCGCACGCCCTTGAGCCCGAGCGCCGCGCAGAGGTCGCCCGCATGCACCTCCGCCACCTCCTCGCGGCGGTTGGCGTGCATGAACATCAGGCGGCCCACCCGCTCCTTGCGCCCGGTGGCGGGATTGAGCAGGACGGTGCCGGCCCTCAACGTGCCGGAGTACACGCGCAGGAACACGATGCCGCCCACGGACTTGTCGCTCATCAGCTTGAACGCCAGGGCGGCGGGGGGCGCCGCGTCCGACACGGGACGGGACACCTTCTCATCGGTGCCCGGCACACAGCCCTCCACGGAAGCGAGGTCCGACGGCGCGGGCAGGTAGTTGACGACAGCGTCCAGCAGCATCTGCACTCCCTTCTTCTTGAAGGCCGACCCGCACAGCACCGGCACCAGGGTTCGCGCGAGGGTGCCCGAGCGCAGCGCGCGCTCCAGGTCCTCCGCGGTGATGTCCTCCAACCGCCCTTCCACGAACTTCTCCAGCACCACGGCGTCCACGTCCGCGCACGCCTCGATGAGGCGCAGGCGCAAGGGGAGCACCTCTTCCAGCAGCGCCCCCGTCACGGGAGCGTCGTCCTGGAACTGGCCTTCCTCACCGTTGAAGCGGACGGCCCGCATGCGCACCAGGTCCACGAGGCCGTGGAAGTCCGCGCCGTCACCCAGGGGCCACTGCACGGCCACCGGGTTTGTCCCCAGCTTCTCCGCCAGGGACTTCACGCTCATGGCGAAGTCCGCGCCCACCTTGTCCATCTTGTTGATGAACGCGATGCGCGGAACGCCGTAGCGGTCCGCCTGCCGCCACACCGCCTCCGACTGGGGCTCCACGCCCTGGCTCGCGTCGAACACCGCCACCGCGCCGTCGAGCACGCGCAACGAGCGCTCCACCTCGATGGTGAAGTCCACGTGGCCCGGCGTGTCGATGATGTTGATGCGGTGGAGCGCGCCCGCCGCGCGCCCGTGCCGGGGCTCCCAGAACGCGGTGGTGGCCGCGGAGGTGATGGTGATGCCGCGCTTCTTCTCCTCCGGCATCCAGTCCATCTCCGTGGAGCCGGAGTGCACCTCACCCATGGCGTGGATGCGGCCGGTGAAGAACAGGACGCGCTCGGTGAGCGTCGTCTTGCCCGCGTCGATGTGGGCCATGATGCCGATGTTGCGATACCGCTCGATGCGCGTGGTGCGGGACATGAAGGACTCCTGAGCCCGTCGGGCAGCGAGGCCCGCGGGTCGGTGTTGAGAAGCGCTGGTGGGATGAGGGGAATGGAGCGACGCGGGCCTTCAGGCGCACGCACGCGCGGACTTCCGGAGGGGCACGGCAGGCCCGCTCAGGAACGCGTGAGGACACACGAAGGCACCACGGCGGTCATCGGGCGGAGACGGGACTCACGGCACACGGGAACCAGCCACCCCGCGCACCGGAATACACCGGTCCGCCTGCTCAAATATCGAGCAGAACCTCGTGACGGGGGGCGAGGCGCACGTCCGCCGCCGGCGCGATGGCGCTCAGGGTCGGCAGGGCATGGAAAGTGACGGGCCTCATGATGCTTCATAGGTAACCGTCCAACCCGACCTTGTCAATCCTGTCACCAATAAGGAAAACCTGTTTTCCTCGGCACCCTCAACCCTTGAATCACCAAAGGATGGGTATGCCCAGGCTCCACAAGACCTTGCTGACGGCTTCCATGACGTTCATCGGCTTGAACGGGTGCGGCGGTGATGCGCTGGACCCGGCGACGGGCGACACCACCCCGGACGTGACGGAGGCCCGGGCATCCGCGCTCCAGCTCGCCGTCGTGTGCGCGCCGGGCGCGCTGGACACCGACGGCGACGGCATCTGCGATGCCGCGGAGGCCGACTACGGCACCAACCCCAACAGCTCCGACACGGACGGCGACCGGCTCAGCGACTTCGCGGAGCTGTTCGGCTCCGGCGGCGTGGACCTGCCCGCGCTGGGGGCGAACCCGCGCAGGAAGGACGTCTTCATCGAAGCGGACTACTACGCGAACCGCATTCCTACACAGGGCGCGCTGAACCGGGTGATTGCCTCCTTCGCCAACGCACCGGTGACGAACCCGGACGGCTCCACGGGCATCACGCTGCACCTGGCGTTGGACCAGCAGATCGCCGCGGCGGACGCGGACACGGACCTGAACCCCGTGTGGACGGACTTCGACAAGATCAAGACGAAGTACTTCGCCGCGAACCGCGCGCCGTTCTTCCACTACATGGTGTTCGCGAACACCTACAGCGGCGGCACCTCCAGCGGCGTCTCGCGCGGCATCCCCGCGCATGACTTCATCGTGACGCTGGGCGGCTGGCCCACGCCGGGAGGCACGGAGCTGCAGCAGGCCGGCACCATCATGCACGAGCTGGGGCACAACATCGGCCTGCGCCACGGCGGCAACGATGACGGCAACTACAAGCCCAACTACCTGAGCATCATGAACTACGAGTACCAGGTGTATGGCTTCCGTATTGGCGGCGTGAACAACGTGTTCGACTACTCGCGCGTGCGCGTCGCCTCCTTCAGCGAGGCGGCCGTCAACGAGGTCTCCGCCTTCGCGCCCGTCGCCCCGACGACCGAAGCGGACCTCGCCCTCATCAGCGGGCTTCGCTTCAATAGCGTCCAGGTCAACGGCACCGCGAGCGCCAACCTGGACTTCAACGCCAACGGGAGCATCCAGACCGCCGCCTACGCCCGGGACTTCAACCGCAGCGGCACCACCACCAACGTGTTCCCCGCGTCGCAGCATGACTGGCTGGCCCTGCGTTACGACGGCGGAGGGCTGATTGGCGACGCCGCGCTGGGCACCTCCCGGACGCTGGACCACGAGGAGGCGTTCCTCGTCGTCCCGGAGAAGGTGGAGCCCTGCCTCACCTCGGAGCAGTTCCTCGCCCGGTAGTTCACACCTCCCCTGCCGAAAGTCGCACCCCGCCGCCGGGCCCGCCTCAAGTCTCGAGGAGGACCCGGCGGTTCCGGGTCCTCCGGCAATCAATGCCTGACCAAATCAAGGCACCCGGAAAAAATAGAGCCGGAAATCACCGGCAGTGACAAGGATGGTGGCGATTGGCGCAATGCCAATCCTTTGCAGACAAAGGAATTCCATGTCCACGTTTAAAAAGACGTTGCTGACCGCTTCCGTCGCGCTCCTGGGGTTGAACGGGTGTGGGGGGGCGGAGCTTCCGGAGCCGGAGCTGGCCAGCACCCAGCAGGGCATGGAGTTGGCCATCCCGCTGCCGATCCCCGCCTGCGCGGGCGCGCTGGACTCGGATGGCGACGGCGTCTGCAACCTCGTGGAGACGCTGCTGGGCACCAACCCCAACAACCCCGACACGGACGGGGACCGGCTCAACGACTACGCGGAGTCGTTCGGCTTCGGCGGCGGCCTGGACCTGACGGCGCTCGGCGCGAACGCGCGCAGGAAGGACATCTTCATCGAGGCGGACTACTACCCGGGGCAGCAGCCGACCCAGGCGATGCTGAACCGCGTCATCACGGCCTTCGCCAACGCGCCGGTGTCGAACCCGGATGGCTCCACGGGCATCACGCTGCACGTGGTGGTGGACCAGCAGATCACCGCGGCGGACGCGGACCTGGACCTGAACCCCGTCTGGACGGACTTCGACGTCATCAAGGGCAAGTACTTCGCCGCGAACCGCGCGCCCTACTTCCACTACATGCTGTTCGCGCACCGGTACGCCGGCGGCAACTCCAGCGGCATCTCTCGCGGCATCCCCGCGCATGACTTCATCGTGACGCTGGGCTTCGCCGCCGGCATCACGGAGCTGCAGCTGGCCGGCACCCTGATGCACGAGCTGGGGCACAACATCGGCCTGCGCCACGGCGGCACCGACGACGCCAACTACAAGCCCAACTACCTGAGCATCATGAACTACGAGTACCAGTTCTATGGCTTCGGCATTGGCGGCCTGAACAACGTGCTCGACTACTCGCGCGTGCAGGTGGCCTCCTTCAGCGAGCTGAGCGTCAACGAGGTCGCAGCGTTCACGCCCGTCGCCCCGACCACCGAAGCGGACCTCGCGAAGATCAGCGGGCTTCGCTTCAACGACGTCCAGGTCACCGGCAACGCCAGCGCCAACCTGGACTTCAATGGCAATGGGAGCATCCAGGCCGCCACCTACACCCGGGACTTCAACCGCTCCGGCTCCGTCGGCAACATCTTCCCCGCGTCGCAGAACGACTGGCTGGCGCTCGCGTATGACGGCGGCGGGCAGATTGGCTTCGCCGCGCCGGGCCTCACCCAGGACCTGGGCCGCGCGGAGCTGTTCGTCGTCGCCCCCGAGAAGATGGAGCCCTGCCTCACCGTGCCCGAGCGCGACGCCCGCTAATCCCTGTCGCACCGGCTGAACCGTCGCGGTCCGCCGCCGGGTCCACCTTCATGGAGGACCCGGCGGTCGTATCTCCCCGCCCCGGACGCGACACCGTGACTCAATACCGACGCTTGCGGCGGCCAGGGCCCTTGCGCTTGCCGTGCGACGCACCGGACTCCTCCGGCCAGACCCTCCGTCCTGGCGTGGGCCGCACACGCGTCGCCTCGGTCAGCTCATCCGGCATCCATGGCCGGTCGAGCATCTCCTGCAGCTCCAGGAGCGACTCCGCGCGGACCATCCCGCGACGCCCTCGCGCCACACAGAAGCGGGCGGGACGGTCGAGCACGGGCAGCTCCTCCACCACCAGCGTGCGCGCGAGCTTCTCCGGCAGGTGCAGCCACACCGCGCCTCGCGGTGTCCCTTCCGCGTCCGTCTCCACGTCGTACTCCAGCGGGACGTCCTGTTCGCGCACGGACACCCCGTCCGGCAGCGCCAGGAGCTGCTCGCGCAACGGCGCGGAAGCGAACCGGTCCAGGTTGAAGAACAGCATGCGCTCGCGGAAGTCCTCCATCGAATCCACGCCGTCCAGCTGCTCTTCGTAGTGCGCGGTGAGCTCCGGCAGCCCCAGCCTCGGCGTCCGTCCCCCCGAGCGGCGCCAGAGCTCGCGGGCCTGGGCGATGGCGAAGCGGTGGCTGTCCACCGCCGGGTGCGCCGCCTCCCCCCGGGCCAGCGCCTCCGCGAGCGCGTGACGGGCCGCCACGGACAGCTCCGGGCCCCAGGCGCGCAGCACCTGCTCCTCGTGCTCCAGCTCGAAGCCGAAGTAGTCCAGCTGCTGTTCGAACACGAGCGCGCGGGCGCGCGGGTCATACACGGGCGTCGCCGCGTTTCGCTGGGCGTAGCGGCGCAAGAGCGACAGGGGAAGCTGGGTGCCGTCGATGCCCGCCTGCGAATTGCCGGAGCGGTCGGCGAAGTAGCGCAGCACGCCCGCCACCGCGCCCTGGTCGCCGCACACGCTCGACTTGGACACCCGCGCGGAGTCGCCCCAGGCGGTGCGCTCGTCGATGACCAGGTCGAAGGGCATGTAGCGCGCGAGCAGGTCGCAGAAGCGCTGGTGGATGCGCGCGTTCGCGAAGGACATCTGTCCGGGCAGCGGCAGGCCCACGCTGCGGTACACGCTCGACAGCGCGAGCGCCGCGTCCTCCACCGCCTTCACCAGGACGCCGCGCGAGTCCGCCCACGCCAGCAGCCGCTCCGGGTCGAAGACGTGGCGCGGCAGCCCGTGCGCCTCCCCCATCGCGCCCGCCGCGCGGTAGGCCTCCGCGTACAGGTTGTAGGCGGTCAGGTGGTCGCTTCCGGCGACGAGCACTCCCTCCAGGTTGCGCTCCTCGCGCGTCATGCGGTGCAGCGAATCAATGCTGCTGCACACCGCGAGGAAGGGGATCAGCCCGTCCTCCGCGTTGACGATGAGCTCCGCCCACGGCCGGTCCACCGGCAGCGCCTCCACCGCGCGGCCGTAGTCCGTCAGCCGCCCCTGGGCGTCCACGATGTGGCGCGCCTGCAACCGCGTCAGCGCGCGGCGGTAGGCCACGCGGTCCAGCTCCACCGGCAGGTCCAGCTCATCCGCCCACACCCCCAGCGCGGCGGCGGTGAGCGCCACCCGCTCCGGTTCGCCCGCCAGTTGGAACTCGGGCTCCGTGGGCCGCAGCGAGGCGAAGTGGACGGGCCGGTCGCTCAGGATGAAGACGCGGCCGCCCTCCACGCGTCCGTGCACGCGCCCCGCCATCTGCAGCAGCTCGTTGTTCCCCAGGTGCACGCGCACGAGCACGTTGCGGCCGCCCTCCACCCGGGTGGTGAAGCGCACGTCCTCGATGACCACCGTGTCCAGCCCCGGCACGTTGAGCGCGCTCTGGCCCGCCGCCGTCATCGCGAGCAGGAACGGCCGGGGCGTGGTGCCCTCCAGGAAGGGGCGGATGGCGCGCAGCGGCTCCCCGCCGTGGTAGTGCGCGGCGTGCAGGTCCGGGTAGCGGTCGCGCACGCTGGCCGCGGTCTCCTCCACGGCCGCGCGCGTGGCCAGGAACACGCCCACCCCGCGCGACTGCTTGCGCACGTCCCGGAAGAACGCGTCGTCCAGGAACGCGCGCGACTGCCGGTGCTCCACGATGATCCGGGCCGCCTTCGCGGGGTCGAACGTCGTCACCCGCAGCACGTCCGCGCTGCCCAGGTAGTTCGCGTAGAAGGCCGGATCCACGGTGGCGGAGAGCCACACGAAGCGGCAGCCCACGCGCTTGCCCAGGGCCAGGCACAGCTCCAGCTCCGCGGACGTCTGGTGGATTTCATCCACGATGAGCGTGTCGTCGCGCCGGATGGCGCCGTCCTGGAACCACCGGCGCGCGATGCCGGTGGTGACGATGAGCACGTCACAGAGGGACGTCTGTGCCGTGGCCTCGCGCTCGCGGTTGACCACGGCCACCGTCAGCCCCTGCCGGCCCAGGATCTCCTCCGCGATGGTGCGGATGGCGAGCGTCTTGCCCGTCCCCGTCCGTGTCGGAGTTGTAGGGATTGGTGCCGTAGCGGGCCTCCGCTTCGTCACACACGCCGTCCGCGTCGGAGTCGATGGCGGTCGTCAAGCACAGGTAC
>NZ_RAWD01000016.1:0-62321 GCF_003612065.1 Corallococcus sp. CA047B | reverse complement strand
CCCCCCAGGTGAAGCCCCGCCCCACCGAGAAGCGCGAGACCCCGGAGGAGAAGAAGAGGCCGGAGGAGAAGAAGCCGGAGGGCCAGGTGGTGGACGTGGCGCCGGGAAATGAGCAGGTGTCCCCGGACGCGAAGTACCTGGCGGAGAGCAACAACACCGTCCAGAAGGAGACGCGCGCCAAGGACCAGACGGCCTTCTACCGCAACGCCATGCCGCAGAAGACGGCGCCCCAGAAGCAGGAGGGCGCGCCCACGGAGCAGGTGCAGCCGCCGCGCGTGTCCGGCAACAACGGCCAGGGCGCGGACGACAAGCCCCAGACGCAGGGCGGCCAGAAGCCCTCCTTCGAGATGCCGGAGACGCGCCGCAAGCAGGAGATCGCCATGAAGACGGATCCGCGCGAGCGCGGCCCGGGCATGGCGGTGAAGAACCAGTCGGAGAGCCACGCCACCCCGGGCAACGCGAAGCGCCTGCGCATCCAGCCCGGCGAGGGCGACACCAGCGAGGAGGACGGCTCCACCGGCCGCACCGGCTCACCGGGGCTGGCCACGCTGATGCCGTCCCAGGCCGCGATGGACCGGGTGGTGGGCGCGGCGCCCAACGACATGCTGCAGGACCAGGAGGAAGGCGACGGCACCTTCCTCAACACGCGCGAGTGGAAGTACGCGAGCTTCTTCAACCGCGTGAAGCAGAGCGTGGGGATGCACTGGAACCCCAACGAGCAGCTGCGCGTGCGCGACCCGACGGGCAACATCTACTCCGGGCGCGACCGGCAGACGCTGCTCAGCATCACCCTGGACGAGCGCGGGGCCGTGAAGGACATCCAGGTGGAGAAGAGCAGCGGCCTGGACTTCCTGGACATGGAGGCGGTGGCGTCGTTCAAGCGCGCCCAGCCCTTCCCCAACCCGCCGTCCGGCCTGCTGACCCAGGACGCGACGGTGCGCTTCCAGTTCGGCTTCTTCCTGGAAATGGGCGGCGGCCCGCGGATGCGGCTCTTCCGACAGTAGCCGCACCGTCCGACGTCGGGCACCCGGGCCCAACAGACGCTCGCGCCCGGGAAGCGGGGGCACTACCCTGCCTCGCCGTGGAAGCCACCCTCGTCGACCGAACTGCCGCGCTCCAGGAGCGCAACCGGAAGGTCCGCTTCGTCCTGTTGGCCATCCTCGTGGCCAACTGGGTGGTGGCGGTCGCCAAGCTCGTCTTCGGATTGCTCGCCCACTCCGCGTCGGTGACGGCGGACGGGTTGCACTCGTTCATCGACGGCGGCTCCAACGTGCTGGGGCTCGTGGCCATGGGCGTGGCCTCCCAGCCGGCGGACGCGGACCACCCCTACGGACACGGCAAGTTCGAGGCGCTCGCGTCGCTGGGCATCGGCGCGATGATTGGCGTGGGCATGTTGGAGCTGGGGCGCATGGCGTTCGACTCGCTCCTGCACGACAAGCACCCCACGGTGACGGCGACGATGGCGGGGGTGATGGTCTTCACGCTCCTCATCAACCTGGCCGTCACCCGCGTGGAGCGGCACTACGGGGAGAAGTACAAGAGCGCGCTCTTGCTCGCGGACGCGAAGCACACGCTGTCGGACGTGTTCGTGAGCATCGCGGTGCTCGTCTCCATTGGCCTCGTGGCGCTGGGCTTTCCTCGCGCGGACGGGCTCATCGCGCTGGGCGTGATGGTCTTCGTCGCGTGGGTGGCCTACGGCATCGTCCGGCAGGCGGTGGGCATCCTCTCCGACACGGCGCGCCTGGACCCCGCGCAGGTGTCCCAGCACACGCTCGCGGTGTCCGGCGTGCGCTCGTGCCGCAACGTGCGCAGCCGGGGCATGGAGGAGAGCGTCTACGTGGACCTGAAGATTGAAGTGGACCCCCAGCTCACCACCGCGCAGGCCCACGAGGTCGCGGACAAGGTGGAGGAGACGCTGCACGGCGCCTACCCGCAGGTGGTGGACGTCGTCGTGCACGTGGAGCCCGCCGGGCACCCCTGAGGGCCCGCCGGAAACACGAGGGCCGCCTTCCCATGGATTCAGGAAGACGGCCCCGGTGCTGACAGCGTGAGGGACGCGAGCGCTTACGCGACCTTCTGCGCGGGCGACTCGTAGTCTTCAATCGGCGGGCACGAGCACACGAGCTTCCGGTCCCCGAGCACGTTGTTGAGGCGACCCACGGACGGCCAGAACTTGTTGTCCCGCACCCACGGCGTGGGGAACACGGCCTGCTCGCGGGTGTAGGGGCGGTTCCACTCCGGCGCGGTGAGCGTGCGCGCGGTGTGCGGCGCGTTCTTGAGGACGTTGTTGTCCTTGGGGGAACGCCCCTCCTCCACGTCGCGGATCTCCTGGCGGATGGCGATCATCGCGTCGCAGAAGCGATCCAGCTCCGCCTTGGACTCGCTCTCCGTGGGCTCGATCATCAGCGTGCCCGCCACCGGGAACGACACGGTGGGCGCGTGGAAGCCGTAGTCCATGAGCCGCTTGGCCACGTCCTCCACCTCCACGCCCGCGGTCTTCTTGAGCGGCCGCAGGTCCACGATGCACTCGTGGGCCACCCGGCCGCGCTTGCCCCGGTAGAGGACCGGGTAGTGCGGCTGGAGGCGCTCGGCGATGTAGTTGGCGTTGAGGATGGCCAGCTTCGTCGCCTCCGTGAGGCCCTCGCCGCCCATCATCTGCACGTACATCCAGGAGATGAGCAGGATGCTGGCGCTGCCCCACGGCGCCGCGGAGATGGCGCCGATGGCGTCCGCCCCGCCCGTCTGGATGACCGGGTGTCCGGGCAGGAACTTCACCAGGTGGCTGGCCACGCAGATGGGGCCCATGCCCGGTCCGCCGCCGCCGTGCGGGATGCAGAACGTCTTGTGCAGGTTGATGTGGCACACGTCCGCGCCAATCAGGCCCGGCGCGGTGAGGCCCACCTGCGCGTTCAGGTTGGCGCCGTCCATGTACACCTGGCCGCCGCGC
This sequence comes from Corallococcus sp. CA047B, assembly GCF_003612065.1. Classification (NCBI taxonomy): domain Bacteria; kingdom Pseudomonadati; phylum Myxococcota; class Myxococcia; order Myxococcales; family Myxococcaceae; genus Corallococcus; species Corallococcus sp. CA047B. Next base: position 59,374 of record NZ_RAWD01000016.1, on the reverse strand, counting down.
TCGTGGGTGATGGCGCAGATTTCGCGGATCTCCTCCTCGAACACGCCGTGCGTGGACGGGTACGTCACCATCAGCGCGGCCAGCCGGTCCTTGTACTCGTCCGCGCGGGCCTTCAGGTCCGCAAGGTCGATGTTGCCGTTCTCGTCGCACTTGGTGACGACGACCTGGTAGCCGGCCATCACCGCGGAGGCCGGGTTGGTGCCGTGCGCGGAGGACGGGATGAGGCACACGTCGCGGTGCCCCTGGCCCCGGGCCTGGTGGTACGCGCGGATGACGAGCAGGCCCGCGTACTCACCCTGGCTGCCCGCGTTGGGCTGGAGCGAGCACCCGGCGAAGCCCGTCACCTGCGACAGCGCGTGCTCCAGCTGCTCGAAGATGACCTTGTAGCCGGCCGCCTGCGAGGTGGGCGCGAACGGGTGCAGCTTGCTGAACTGCGGCCACGTCACCGGAATCATCTCCGCGGTGGCGTTGAGCTTCATGGTGCAGCTGCCCAGCGGAATCATGGAGTGCGTGAGCGACAGGTCCTTCGCCTCCAGCCGCCGCACGTACCGCAGCATCTCCGTCTCGGAGTGGTAGCGGTTGAAGATGGGGTGCGTGAGGAACGCGCTCTTGCGGCGCACCTCGGGGACGAGCGGGCTCTCCAGGTTGACAGCCACGTCCTCCAGCACCACCGGCTGCGCGGACTTGTTCGCGCCCTGGATGAAGGCCGTGAGGATGTCCTCCACGTCCTTGGCGCGCGTCGTCTCGTCCAGCGCCAGGCCCAGCGTCTTGTCGTCGATGCGGCGGAAGTTCATCTTCGCGCCCTCGGCGGCGGCCAGCACGCCGCGCACCTGCGCCGTGGTCAGCTCCACGCGCAGCGTGTCGAAGAACTGCTCGTGGCGCGGCTTGAAGCCCAGCTTCGCGAGGCCCCGCGCGAGCACCGTCGTGAGCCCGTGCACGCGCTCCGCGATGGCCTTGAGGCCGTCCGGCCCGTGGTAGACGGCGTACATGCCGGCCATCACCGCCAGCAGCACCTGCGCGGTGCAGATGTTGCTCGTCGCCTTCTCGCGGCGGATGTGCTGCTCGCGCGTCTGCAGCGCCATGCGCAGCGCGGGCAGGCCCTGCGAGTCCTCGGACACGCCGATGAGGCGGCCCGGCATCACGCGGGTGTAGGCGTTCTTCGTGGCGAAGAAGGCGGCGTGCGGACCGCCGTAGCCCAAGGGAACGCCGAAGCGCTGCGCGGTGCCCACCGCCACGTCCGCGCCGAACTCGCCCGGAGGCGTCAAGAGCGTGAGGCTCAAGAGGTCCGCCGCGACGATGAGCAGGCCGCCCGCCGCGTGCACCTGCTCGCCGAAGGCGCGGTAGTCGTGCACCACGCCGTCAGTGGCCGGGTACTGCACCAGCGCGCCGAAGAACTTCTTCGCGGACAGGTCCACCGTGCGGTGGTCGCCCACGACGACCTCCACGCCCAGCGGCAGCGCGCGCGTGCGCACCACGTCCAGCGTCTGCGGATGGCAGGCGTCGGACACGAAGAACGCCGCGCCCGTGGTGTCGCCCTTGGCCGCGTGCAGCGCGAGGCCCATGGCCTCCGCCGCGGCGGTGCCTTCATCGAGCAGCGAGGCGTTGGCCACCTCCATGCCGGTGAGGTCCGTCACCATCGTCTGGAAGTTGAGCAGCGCCTCCAGCCGGCCCTGGGCGATCTCCGCCTGGTAGGGCGTGTACTGGGTGTACCAGCCCGGGTTCTGGAAGATGTTGCGCAGGATGACGTTGGGGACGTGGGTGTCGTGGTAGCCCATGCCGATGAAGGACCGGAACACCTGGTTCTTCGCCGCGAGGGTCTCCAGCTGCGCCAGGACCTCCATCTCACCGCGGCCGGGGGGCAGACGCAGCGGCTCCTGGGAGCGGATGGCGGGCGGTACGGTGCGCTCGATGAGCACATCGAGCGAGTCCACACCCAGCGTGGACAGCATCTGCTTCACTTCGGGGGCCTCCGGGCCGATGTGCCGGCCGGCGAAGGACTCCTGGTACTTCCAGTTCAAGGACATGGTCGGAGGGGCTCGCGGGAGGTGCGGAAGGAGTCGGCGTCCGAACGGGTCGGGGCCTCGTGGAGCGTCTCTAACAACCGGGACGCGCCAGTTCTTGCGCGAAGGACTACTTCAGGAGCGCGCCGTACGCGGAGGCATCCAGGAGCTTGCCCACCTGCTCGGCATCCGAGGGCTCGATCTCCGCGATCCACCCCGCGCCGTACGGGTCGCTGTTGATGATGGACGGGTTGTTGGTGAGCTCATCGTTCACCTTCACCACGGTGCCGCTGATGGGCGCGTACAGGTCCGACACGGCCTTGGTGGACTCGATGACGCCGAACTGCTTGCCCTCCACCAGCTGGGTGCCCAGCTTCGGCAGCTCCACGTAGACCACGTCGCCCAGCGCTTCCTGCGCGTGCGCGGTGACGCCCACGACCACGGTCTTGCCCTCGACGCGGGCCCACTCGTGTTCCTTCGTGTACTTCAGGTTCTGCGGGATGGAATCGGACATGGAGGTTGCTCCTCGCGAAGGTGCGGAGGGATGGAAGGGATGAATCAGGACTTCTTCAGGAAGGGGGTCTTCACGACGACGGCGGGCACGGCGCGGCCGCGGATCTCCACGTCGAAGGTGGAGCCCTCGGTGGACAGCGCGGCGGGCACGTAGCCCATGCCGATGGGCTTCTTCACCGTGGGGCCCTGCGTACCGCTGGTGACTTCGCCCACGCGGGCGCCGTCCTTGAGGATGGGGTAGCCGTGGCGGGGGATGCCCGCGCCCGTGAGTTCGAAGCCCACGAGCTTGCGCTGCACGCCGGCGGCCTTCTGCGCGACGAGCGCGTCCTTGCCGATGAAGCCGCCCGGCTTGTCCAGCTTGACGATCCACCCCAGGCCCGCTTCCAGGGCGGTGTGCGCATCGTCGATGTCGTTGCCGTACAGCGCGTACTTCATCTCCGTGCGCAGCGAGTCGCGCGCGCCCAGGCCGCAGGCCTTCACGCCGTCCGGCTGGCCGGCCTCCAGGAGCGCGTCCCAGAGCTTCACCGCGTCGTCGGTGGGGCAGTACAGCTCGAAGCCGTCCTCTCCGGTGTAGCCCGTGCGGGAGATGATGGACTTCACGCCCGCGACCTCCCCCTCGGTGAAGCGGTAGGTGCCCACCTTGGACAGGTCCGCCTTCGTCAGCCGCTGCACGAGGCCAAAGGCCTTGGGGCCCTGGATGGCGATCTGCGCGAAGTCGTCCCCCCGGTCCACCGGCGTCACCCCCTCCGCTCTCGCCTTCATCCAGGCGAAGTCCTTCTCGCGGTTGCTGGAGTTGACGCAGATGAGGATGTGCTCCGGGCTGAAGCGGTAGGCGACGACGTCGTCCACGAAACCGCCCAGGTCGTTGAGCAGGCCCGCGTAGACGGCCTGACCGTCCTGGATGCGCGCCAGGTCGTTGGAGATGAGCCGGTTCACCGTCTCCAGCGCGCCGGGGCCCCGGAACTCCACCTCGCCCATGTGCGACACGTCGAAGAGGCCGACGGCGGTGCGCACGGCCTCGTGCTCGGCGATGACGGAGCTGTACTGCACCGGCATGTCCCACCCCACGAAGTCGACCATCCGGGCCCCCAGCTTTCGATGGGCCTCGTTGAGGGGCGTACGCCGGGTCATTGACTTCTCCATGGCAGGGGGTGGCGAAACGGCGCGGACTATAGCGACGCACCTTCTCCGATCAAGGCCGACGCGGAAGGGTCTAAACTGCTCCGGACATGAAGATCCGCAACTGCCTCAATCCCTCCCAGCCGTGCTTCTCGTTCGAGTTTTTTCCTCCCAAGACGGACGCGGGCGTGGCCTCGCTCCTGCGCACGGTGGAGGAGCTGGCGCCGCTGAATCCGGGGTTCGTGTCGGTGACGTACGGGGCGGGCGGGAGCACGCGGGACCGGACGGTGGACCTGGTGACGCACATCAAGAAGCACACCGGCATCGAGGCCATGGCGCACCTGACGTGCGTGGGGCACACCCGGGACGAGCTTCGTGACGTGCTGCGCCGGCTCGACGCGGCGCGCATCGAGAACCTGCTGCTGCTGCGTGGGGACCCACCGCAGGGGCAGCAGACCTTCGAACCGGTGCCGGGGGGCTTCCGCTACGCGGAGGAGCTGGTGCGATTCGTCCGAGAAGAGGATTTCAACTTCTGCCTGGGGGGTGCGTGCTATCCGGAGGGCCACGTGGAGACGGCTTCACGCGAGGACGACCTCAAGCACCTGAAGGCGAAGGTGGATGCGGGGATGGACTTCGTGGTGACGCAGCTCTTCTTCGACAACGCCTTCTATTTCGACTTCGTGGAGCGGGCGCGACGGGCGGGCATCAACGTCCCCATCGTCCCCGGCATCATGCCCATCACCAACTATGAGCAGGTCCAGCGCTTCACGCGCATGTGCGGCGCCACGGTGCCCATGCGGCTGGCGCTGCAGATGGAGCGCGTGAAGGATCAACCGGACGCGGTGGTGCAGTTGGGCGTCGCGCACGCCACGGTGCAGTGCATGGAGCTTTTGGCGCGCGGCGTGCCGGGCATCCACTTCTACACGCTCAACAAGTCCCCCGCGACGCGGATGATCGTCAGCGCGCTGAGGGCCCGCTCATGAGCGGCCCGGGACCACAGCTGGCGCCGGGGGATCCGCGCATCAGGATCTTCGAGATGGTGCGCTTCCCGGCGTTCTTCCAGCTCATCGTGGGCGTGCTGCACGTCACCTTCAGCCTGCTGGCGGCGGTGCTCGCGGCGCTCAAGGTGGCATCGCCCTTCTCCGCCCCGGGCCAGGCGCCCGCGGTGCTGGAGTTCACGCTGGGCCTCACGCTGGCGATCGTGTGCGGCGTGCTCTGCGGGGTGCTGGCCATCTGGGGAGCGTGGAGCGCGATGAACCTCAAGGGGTACGGGCTCGCCATGGTGGGCGCCATCTGCGCCATGTACACGCTGACGCCCGGGTGTTTCGTAGGGGTGCCGGTGGCGGCGTGGATGCTCTTCACGCTGCGCCGGGACGGGGTGCGACAGGCCTTCGAACCATGAATCCCCGGGCCGTGCGCACGGTGCGCTTCCTGCTGACGGGCGTGGGGCACGTGGGCGTGCCGCTGCTCGAAATCATCCAGTCGCGCGCGTCGCTGCTGATGGAGCGCTACCGGCTGGAGCTGCTGCCGGTGGGGCTGGCGGACTCCGGCGGGGCCGCGGTGTCGCCGCACGGGCTGGACGTGGCGGCGGTGCTGGCGGCGAAGCGGGCGAAGTGTTCGGTGGCGTCGCTGCCGGTGGTGGGCCGTCCGGGGATGACCGGGCAGGCGCTGGTGCGCGAGGTGAAGGCGGACCTGCTGCTGGAGGCCACGCCCACCAGCCTGAAGGACGGGCAGCCCGGGCTGGACATCACGCGGGACGCGCTGATGCGGGGCATGCCCGCGGTGCTCGCGAGCAAGGGGCCGCTGGTGCTGGGCTACCAGGAGCTGGCGGCGATGAGCGACCTGGAGTCACCGGGCCGGCCCCCCTTGCGCTTCAGTGGCGCGGCGGGTGCGGCGATGCCGCTGGTGACGATGGGCATGAGGGACCTGGCCCTGGGGAAGCTGGGCCGGTTCGAGGGCGTGCTCAACAACACCAGCCAACTGCTCCTGAGCCGGATGGCGGAGGGCCGGACGTACGAGGCGGCGCTGGCGGAAGCGCAGGCGCTGGGCATCGCGGAGCCGGATCCGTCACTGGACGTGGACGGCTGGGACACCGCGAGCAAGCTGGTCATCCTGGCCAACGCGGTGATGCGCGTGCCCACGACGCTGAAGGACGTGTCGGTGACGGGGATGCGCGGCGTGACGCGCGCGGAGCTGGACGCGGCGCGGGCGAAGGGCGGGCAGGTGCTGCTGCTGGCGCGCGCGGAGCCCCTGGGGGACGGACGGTGGGACTGGAGCGTGCGGCCCACCGTCGTGGACGCGTCCCATCCCCTGTCCCGGCTGGGCGCGATGGAGATGGGCGCGGTGTTGCGCAGCGACCTCCACGGCGTGAACACGATCATCAACGCGGAACAGGGTGCCCGGGGCACGGGCGCCGCGATGCTGAAGGACGTGCTGGAGATCTTCCCGGACTGAGGTTCGCGGTCAGGGAGCGGGCTTCAGCAACCGGGCGAGGAGCGGTTCCACCAGTTCCTCTCCCCGCAGCATCGACCGCCACCGGTGCGGAATCCCCTTCAGCCCGTACTGGAGGCCCGCGATGCCGCCCGCCACCGTGGTGTCCGTGTCGTGGCCCAGCCGGATGGCCGCCTTGATGACCTCCTCAGGAGATCGGTAAGAGTCTGGCCGTCCGGCAGGTAGAACACGTAGGGGCCGCGCAGGTGCCGGTGTCCCTTGAGTGCGTCCACCGCCGAGACTGGCAGATCCACCGTCCGCTCGCGCCCGTCCTTGGGGGAGCCCGTCACCCCGCGCCAGAGGGTGCGCCGGACGTGCAGCTTGCCGCGCTGCAAGTCCACGTCGCTCCAATGGAGCCCGATCAGCCTCCTTGCCGCGGCCCCGTCTTGAGGGCCACCAGCAGCACCGGCCGCCACTCCGGCTCGGCGTCGGCGACAAGCCGCTCGGCCTCCTCAAAGGTGAGGAGATCGAAGGCGGGCTTCTCCGTCCGGAAGAGCTTCACGCGCGGGACGTGGGCCACGTCGTTCCTCCCGGCATGGGCCGGCAGTACCTTTGCGTGCCTTTGCGCGAATCCCTCGCGCATGGGCACCGGAGCTTCCCGCCCATGTCCAATCCGTCTGACGCTCGGCATGCCGGGAGCGTTGTCCTCTTCACGAATGGCGACACCTCCCACGAGTTCTTCCGGGACTTGGGGCAAGGGCGTGTCGGCGAGCGAATCCTCCTCGCCCAGACCCGCACGGGACAGCGGCTGGGCCCATACGATTGCTGCGTCTACGTGCCACCCGGACGAGGTGACAACCGCGCCCGGTGGAGGGCCGCACCGCTCGAACAAGCATCTGCCAATCTAAAGAATGGCCAGGAAACTGAGCCCCCGCTCCATTCATTCATTCACAAATCATTCGTCGCCGCCGACGCGCGTCCGGCCCCACGTCGAACGTGATGGGTTTGCGCCGGAGCATGCACGAATGTCGCTGTGCGGAAATGCAGTCATTGTGCCGACTTGGCAGGATTCCGGCCGCGGCATGAAGTAGTGCTTGTTGAAATTGCCAGCGAGGCTGTAGTACGTTTCTCTGGGGGTGAATTCAGGCGGACCCGCAGTCAACAACAGTCTGTTGGGTACCCGCGACCTCCGCGCAGGCCGTGGTGCGTTCTTTCAGGAGGTTCCCAATGAAACGTCAATCCTCTTCTCTCCTCGTCATGCTCGCGGGGGCCGGTTTGCTCGGCCTCATCGGCGGTTGCAGCCCGATCTCCGTCGGAGACAATGACGCGTACGTCGGTTCGGCCGACTCCGCCCTCACCGCCGAGCAGTGCGATTACTTTGATGTCCAAGGTAAGGTCCAGATCTGCCACAAGACCAGCTCGGCGGTTCATCCCTACACGATCGTCCGTGTTAGCGAACAGGCGTGTATCAACGCGCACAGCGCTCACAACGGCGACTACGTCACCAGCCTCGACCCGACCTCGCCGCTCTACGACCCGACGTGCAGCGGCCAGGGCTGCCTGTCCGTGAACGCGCCGTGCGACGCCACGGTCCCCTGTTGCGACGGCCTCACGTGCCAGAGCGGCACCTGCGCCGACGTCAACGAGTGCGCCGCCGGTACCGACAACTGCAACGAAAACGCCACCTGCACCAATACCGTGGGCTCCTTCACCTGCGCCTGCAACGCGGGGTACGAGGGCGACGGCGTGACCTGCACCGACATCGACGAGTGCGCCGCCGGTACCGACAACTGCAACGAAAACGCCACCTGCACCAACAGCGGGGGCTCCTTCACCTGCGCCTGCAATGCGGGGTACGAGGGCGACGGCGTGACCTGTACCGACATCGACGAGTGCGCCGCCGGTACCGACAACTGCAACGAAAACGCCACCTGCACCAACAGCGGGGGCTCCTTCACCTGCGCCTGCAATGCGGGGTACGAGGGCGACGGCGTGACCTGCACCAGCATCGACGAGTGCGCCGCAAGCCCCTGCCTGAACGGTGGCACCTGCATCGACGGCGTGGGGAGCTACACCTGCAAGTGCGCGCCCACCTACGAGGGGAACATCTGCCAGTCTTGCTCCGGCACCCTTGGGGACTGCAACGGGAACTCGTCCGACGGCTGCGAGGTGAACCTCCAGAGCGACGCCAATAGCTGCGGCGCCTGCGGCATCGTGTGCTCGACGGGCCAGATCTGCTCGAACGCCACCTGCCAGACCGCCCCCATCGGCCAGGTCCCCGGCACGCCGGTCAGCTCCCCCGCGAACCACAACCCGCTGGCCCCGGCGGTCGCCGATGTGAATGGCGACGGCAAGCTCGACATCCTGGTGGCCAACGCCGAATCCGGGTCGATCCTGTTCCCCTCTGGCTCGCTCTCCGTCTTCCTGGGGAACGGCGACGCCAGCGTCCAGTCGGAGGTCAACTACGGGAGCGCCTCGCTCTCCAGCAACGCGGTCGTGGCCGTGGACGTGGACGGCGACGGGTGGCTCGACGCCGTCACCGTCAACGGCCAGACCAACCTGCTCCTCATCAACGGAAACATCAGCGTCTACAAGAACCTGGGCCCGAGCGCGCCCGGGACCTTCGGCGCGCCGACGAGCTTCACCACCGGCACCCCGGGCTCCGTCCACCTCTGCACCGGGGACTTCGATCACGACGGGGTGGCTGACATCGCCACGACGAGCGTGACCCTGAGCCAGGTGAGCGTGCTCTTCGGCACCGGCGCGGGCAGCTTCGGCGCGCCCACGTTCATCGGCATCCCGAGCACCGGCGGCGTGCAGTCGACGATCTCCTGCCGTGACCTGAGTGGCGATGGCTTCTCCGATCTCGTGGTGACGAGCCCCGCCAGCGCACGCCTGTCGGTCCTCATCAACCAGGGAGACGGCACGTTCGCCGCACCCGTCGCCTACAGCAATTCCGCCAGCGGCCAGACAGCGGGCATCGCCTTCGGAGACGCCAACGGCGACGGCACGCTCGACATCCTCTCGAACGGCGCGGCCGGCCGGTTCCTCTTCTACTTCAGAGGGAACGGCAACGGCACCTTCGCGAGCGGCGTTCAGTCAACCGCCGCGACCAATACGGGCGCCAACTCGGCGCTGGGCGTCGTGGCCGGTGACTTCAACGGCGATGGCAAGCTCGACGCCTACATCCTCGTGACAGCGGCCTCGGGCGGCGTCCGCCCGATGACCGGCAACGGCAACGGAGGCTTCACCGCGGGCACCGTCGTCACGACCGGCGCCTCGCCTGGCCTCAACGCCATCGCCACCGCGGACATGGACGCGGATGGGTACGCCGACCTCATCCTGACCAACAGGGGCTCCGGCACCGTGACCGTGGTCCCCAACGGACTCTAAGTCGCTGTCCGCGATGCCGCGATGGGACGGTGTGCCCTGATTTCAGCGCGGTCTCGGTAGGAGAATCGGTGCGCCGCGTGCTTCGCGCGCGGCGCACCGAAAGACGCGCACGCGCCTGACCCGACCTCACCTCCACTGAGGCCGTATTCCACACGGGTGCAGGACCACGCGGCGTGCTCGGCTCAACGTGGGGCCTTCCGGTTGCGATGCGTCCCTGAGCGAGGCCGAACGGTCCGTCGCACCTGGAGCCAACCTCTGCTCCGGCTGTGATTGCAACGGCGCACTGCGCGGTGGCCAGCCACTTCACCTCGAACGTGCTGGTAGCGTGGCTGTGGAGGAGCCTCAGTACGAGGAGGTATACCTCCTCGCCTACGAGGACGTGCGGGTGGCCCGGGGCGGTATCGGCGGCGACATGCGCTTCTTCAACCAGGAGCGCCCCCACCAAGCGCTCGAGTACCGGACGCCCATGGCCCTCTACAGGGAGTCCGTCGCCCTGAAGAGGGCCGCGTCAGAAGGACGGGCCGCTGTTGCACAAGGTGGTTGCCCCCACCGGTTGCTTGAGAAGCTGGGGGTCGGTCACTTCTCGGCGATGGGTATGAGTTCTGGCGGCATGACGCTCCTTCATATGGCGACGAGCCAACCCAAGCGCATCGAGTCAATGGTGTTGATCAGTGCAACCTCCCATTTTCCCGACTCAGGCAAGGACCATCATGCGGAGAGCTTCGTTTGGCACCATGCCCCAACAAGTGCAAGAGATGTATCGGGAGTGCGCACACCGCGGTGATGAACAGATTCGTCAACTCATTGCGCAGTTCAATGCGTTAAGCGAAGACCACGACGATATGAATTTCAGTGCGAAAAGCCTATCAACCATTGCAGCGCGTACGCTCGTTGTGCACGGTGATCGCGACAGCTTTTCCCCGTTGATATTCCTGTAAGCATCTACCGTTCCATACCGGATGCGGCGTTATGGATTATTCCTGGCGGCGACCACGTTCCCATTGATGATCCCGAGGCTCCATTCACCTCGACAGCCCTGCAATTCCTTGATGGGCCACACAGCAGGTAGCACAAGTAGCAATTGAGCAACCGGGATGAGGGCCCGGCGCGACGGAAGCGCCAGCCGACGGAGAGCCGCCTGCCGGGACTTCAATGACAGACGGGCGGGTCCACGCGATGGCCCCACCCGACAGCTGTGACCCGTTCGAGGACGACGGTTGGTGTCCCGTGTCCGGAAACAAGGTCACCTGCAACAACGGCATCCAGATGTTCGCGGATCAGACGCCCGACGGCGGGTGCACCAACGCGGATGTCCGCAAGAACGCCGGAGGCCCGCCCGTCTGTCCGGAGTGGTGATTCCAGACACGCTCCAGGGCATGACCGCCTCCCTGCCAGACACGGGCAGGGAGGCCTACCACGCGCGACCTACTTCCCGGCGCGCTGCGCCGCCTCCAGCGTGTTCTTCATCAGCATGGCGATGGTCATCGGGCCCACGCCGCCGGGCACCGGGGTGATGAACGAAGCGCGCTCGGCGGCCGCGGCGAACTCCACGTCGCCCACCAGCTTGCCGTCCGCCTTGCGGTTCATCCCCACGTCGATGACGACCGCGCCGGGCTTGATCCACGCGCCCTTCACCAGCTCCGGCACGCCCACGGCCACCACCAGGATGTCCGCCTGCGCCACCTCCGCCGGCAGGTCGCTCTTGCGGTGACACACCGTCACCGTCGCGTCCTTCTGGAGCAGCATCAGCGCCTGGGGCTTTCCCACGATGTTGCTGCGGCCCACCACCACCGCCCGCTTGCCCGCCGGGTTGCACCCCACCTCTTCCAACAGCCGCATCACGCCCCAGGGCGTGCACGCGCGCGTGGCCGGCCGGCCCAGCAGCAGGTTGCCCGCGTTCATCGGGTGGAAGCCGTCCGCGTCCTTCTCCGGCCTCACCGCGGAGATGATGGCGTCCGCGTCCAGGTGCTTGGGCAGGGGCAGCTGCACCAGGATGCCGTGCACCGCCGGGTCCTCGTTGAGCTGGTGCACCAGCGCCAGGAGCTCGTCCTGGGTGATGGACGCGTCCGGGTGGTGCTCCCAGGAGTTGAAGCCCACCTCCTCGGCGGCCTTCTTCTTCCCCGTCACGTAGATTTTGGAGGCGGGATCCTCACCTACACGCACCACCGCGAGCCCGGGGGTGATGCCGCGCTCCGCCTTCAGGCGCGCCACCTCCTCCTTGATTTCCGCCCGCACGCGCGCCGCCACTGCCTTGCCGTCGATCAACTGGGCCGTCATGCGGCCCACCTTATGCAAAACTGGGCGGATTCAAGGGAGCGAAGCGAAGGCATGGGCGCTGGAAAAGTTCTCGGGGCGATGCTTGGACTCGTGGTCGGCCTCCTCATGGGCGGGCCCCTGGCCATCGTGCTCGCCCTCATCGCGGGCGTCGCCGTCGGCCATTATTTCGACGAGCAGAACGCCCCTCCTCCCTCGAACCCGGAGCTGTTCTCCGACTTCTCCGACTTCCCCACCGCCTCCAAGCGTCCCTCCCCCAGGGGGGACGGCCCCATGCCCGGGGAACACCGCGCCGTGGAGACCCCGCCGGAGGATCCGCTCGACCGGGAAATCGTCGCCGTCTTCATGGATGTGGCCCGCGCGGACGGGGAGCTGCGCCGCGAGGAGGTCCGGGAGATCCGCCGCTACTTCGAGGAGGTCCTCCACGCCGACCCCCACACCATCCAGGCGGTCGGCCGGTACCTCAAGGCGTTCATCGCCAAGCCCGCCTCGCTCAAGGCGGCCGCCTCCCTCAAGGCCTGCCAGGAAGCCCTCCCCGCGGACGAGCGGCTGCGCCTGCTGGACGCGCTCTACGGGATGGCGCTCGCGGACGGGCACATGCAGCGCTCGGAGACGGAGGTCCTGCGCCGCACGGCGGACGGCCTGGGCATCCCGGATGGGCAGATCCAGGCCCTGGCCCGCCAGCACCTGGGCGACGACGCCCCCCACTTCGAGTGCCTGGGCCTCAAGCCGGACGCCACCAACGCGGAGGTGAAGGCCGCCTTCCGCAAGCTCGCCGCCGCCCACCACCCGGACAAGTTCACCCAGCTGGGCCCCAAGGCCGCCGAGAAGGCCGCCCGCCGGTTCCAGGAAGTCCGCGACGCCTACGAGACGATCCGGAAGCTGCGCGACCTGTAGCCGGGTTAGAAACAGGGAACCCCATGAGCAAGCAGCCCCCGAAGAAGAAGGAAGCGGCCTTCCAGAACAACCCCTTCAAGTCCGCCATCAAGACGCTCCAGGACCAGGAGAAGCAGGAACAGCAGAAGGCCGCCGCGGAAGCCGCCGCGAAGAAGAAGGTCGTCGCGAAGCCCGTGAAGGCCGCCAAGGCCCGTCCCGAGGACGACGACGTGGGCCTCTTCTTCTCCGCCATGGACGGCGTGCACCAGATCACCAATCGGGGAGAGGCCCCCAAGGTGAACCCGCGCCTGCCGGAGATCATCGACGACAACGCGGAGGCCCTGGCCCAGCTGTCGGAGCTGGTCGCCGGTGAGGGCGGCTTCGACGTCGCGGACTCGAACGAGTTCATCGAGGGCGCCGCGCCCGGTGTGGACCGCAACCTGCTGCGCTCACTGCGCCGGGGGGACTTCTCCGTCCAGGACACGCTGGACCTTCACGGCAAGACGGCCGCCGAGGCCCGGGGCGCCGTGGAGCGCTTCCTGTCCGACAGCCAGCGCTCCAAGAAGCGCTGCGTCCTCATCGTCCATGGGCGCGGTTTGAACTCCAAGGACCAGGTGCCCGTGCTGAAGGAGGGCATGAAGGTGTGGCTGGCGCAGAAGCGGATGGAGCGGCTGGTGCTGGCGTTCGCCAGCGCACGTCCGCAGGACGGCGGGACGGGCGCGGTGTACGTGCTGCTGCGCCGATAGCTTTACGCGTGGCCGTGGCTGTGCATACATGCCGCCATGGTTCGCGACCTCATCGACCTTCATATCCACGTGGGTGGCGCGGTAGCCCCGCACATCCTGTGGTCCATTGCCCACCAGCAGGGCTTCAAGCTCCCGGTCAAAAACTACTTCGACTTCGTGGAGCTCATCACCTCCCGTCCGGGCAAGGTGGGCAGCCTCGACGACTACCTGAAGATCCTCCACACCTGGACGGAGAAGATCCAATCCTCTCCCAGCGCCATCGAGCGCTCCGTCTACGAGGTGATTGGCAAGGAGTACCGGGGCAGCCGCGTCACGCAGATCGAGCTGCGCTTCAACCCGATGAAGCGCAACCTGTCCTCCGAGCTGGACCTGGACCACATCATCCACGCCGCGCTCCGGGGCATGGACCGCGCGGTGCTGGAGTACGGCGTGAAGGTGGGCTTCATCTTCTGCCTGGCCCGCGAGTTCGACCACAAGCTCAACAGCATCATCGTGGAGAAGGCCATCAAGTACCGCTCGCGCGGCGTGTACGGCATCGACCTGGCCGGCACGGAGCGCGACGCCATGGAGCACAAGCCCGCGCTCGCGGAGTACGAGGACCTGTACGCCCGCGCGCGCAAGGGCGGCCTCAAGTGCACCGTGCACACCGGCGAGACGGCCGGCACGGGCTCCGAGGGCCTGATGGCAGCGGTGGAGAAGCTCAAGCCGAACCGCATCGGCCATGGCATCCGCGCCGCCTACGACGAGTCCGCCATGAAGGTCCTGCGTGAGAACAACATCACGCTGGAGCTGTGCCCCACGTCCAACATCCACACCAAGGCGGTGGCGGACCTGGCGGAGCTCAAGCACATCATGCAGACGTTGTGGGACCGCAAGGTGAAGTTCACCATCAACACGGACGGCCCCTACCTGCTGGAGACGGACATGCGGCGGGAGATTGAGATCGTCGAGTCCAACGGCCTGCTCACCACCGAGCAGGTGGACCAGGCACTCGCGTGGGCGCGCGAGGCGTCCTTCATCCCGGCCTGACGCATGTACGGCTTCACGCGCTCGCTGCTCTTCACCCTGCCCCCGGAGCCCGCACACCGGCTGGGCATGTCCGGGCTCGCGGCCCTGGGACGCATGCCGTCCCTGTGCCAGTCGATGCGCGAGCGCACCCTGCGCCAGGCGCCCATGGACCTGTCCGTGGAGCTGGCCGGGCTGCGCTTCGCCCACCCGGTGGCGCTCGCCGCCGGGCTGGACAAGGACGCGGAGGCCGTGGACGGGCTCTTCGCCTGCGGCTTCTCCGCCGTGGAGATTGGCACCGTCACGCCGAAGCCCCAGCCGGGCAACCCGAAGCCGCGCCTGTTCCGGCTGCCGGAGCACCGCGCGGTCATCAACCGCATGGGCTTCAACAACCACGGCGCGGCCACCGCCGCGGCCCACCTGACGGGCCGCGCGTGGAAGCCCGGCCCGCTGGGCGTGAACATCGGCAAGAACAAGGACACGCCGCTGGAGCGCGCGGTGGATGACTACGTGGCGTGCGTGGACGCGCTCGCGCCGCTGGGTGACTACGTCGTCGTCAACGCGTCCTCGCCCAACACGCCGGGCCTGCGCACGCTGCAGGAGCCGGAGCAGCTGTCCGCCCTGCTGCGCGCGGTGCAGGAGCGCATGGGCCAGGTGGCGCCGGGCACGCCGCTGTTCCTGAAGATCGCCCCGGACCTCACGCCGGAGGCCGTGGACGAGGTGGTGGACGTGGCGCTGGAGCGGGGGCTGTCCGGCCTCATCGCCACCAACACCACCATCACCCGGCCCTTCGAACACAAGCACTCGAAGGAGGCCGGCGGGCTCTCCGGCGCCCCCGTGCGCGAGCTGTCCAACGCCGTCATCCGCCGCGCGTACCAGCGCAGCCGGGGCACCCTGCCCCTCATCGGCGTGGGCGGCGTGTTCACCGCCCAGGACGTCTACGAGAAGCTGCGCGCGGGTGCCACCGTGGTGCAGGTGTACACGGGTTTCATCTACGAAGGCCCGGGCATGGTGGGCCGCATCCTGATGGACCTGGGTGCGCTGCTGGCCCGCGACGGCTTCGCCTCCGTGCGCGACGTGATTGGCGTGGACGCCCATCCGGGCGCGCCTGTCGCGGCTTCCCCTTAGCCGCGCCGCGCAGGAAACGCTGCCCTGCGACATCTGCCACCGGACTGTCTCTGCACTCCGGTGGCGGGTTTGAATGTCGCAAAGGCAGCACCCACATGCCCTCGAGGACGGGTGTCCGTCCAATCCCAGGCCCCCCACCGTCCGTCGGCTGTCGTGAAGCCAAGGAGCGGACATGCGCGTGAAGGCCTGGTGGGCCGTGGTCGGTGTGGGGCTGGTGGGATGTGGCGGAGTGGAGCCCGAGGCGGAAGCGGAGATGGCCCCACGGGATGCGACCGTCCAGGCCCAGGCGTGCGCCCCCGGGGTGGCGGTGAAGGTGAAGGACGTCATCGCTCCGGGGACCCCGCTTCCGCCGCCCTGGCGTCCGAGTCCCTACGGCCTGTCGGAGCTTCAGGGCACGCTCTACTTCGCGACGGAAGTCGTCGGAGGCCAGGCCTCGTTGTGGAAGAGCGACGGGACGACCGCGGGCACCGTCGTGGTGAAGGAGTTCCCCGCGCAGGGCACCACCGGCGACCGGGAGCTGGGCGGCTTCACCGCCGTGGGCTCCCAGCTCTTCTTCAGCATCAATGACACGGTGCTGGGCCGGGAGCTGTGGGTCACCGACGGCACGGAGGCGGGCACGCGACCCGTCGTGGACCTCACCCCGGGGGCCGAGGGCACGCAGTTCTCGTCCTTCGCGCAGTTGGGCGGCGCGCTGAGCTTCTTCCGCGGGGTGCCCCTGGCGCCCTCCGGGACCCGGCTGGAGTCGTGGCGGTCGGATGGCACGGCCGCCGGGACGGTCCGCGTGGTGGACTTCGGGACGCAGGCCACACTACAGGCAAGCACCGTGATCGCGGGAGGCGTGCAGTTGTTCTTCCTCCAGGACGCGGTGAATGGCACGCGGCTGTGGCGGACCGACGGCACGGCGGTGGGCACCTCCGCCATCAAGGCGCTGGACGCGGGCGAGCCCCAGGTGAGCGACCTCCGGGGCACGACCGGCGGCATCGTGTTCGCGCTGCGGGATGCGGGCAACACGGAGATCTGGAAGTCGGATGGCACGGCGGCGGGCACCGTGCGTCTGGAGACGTTCGGCCACGTGTCGAGCCTGCTCGGCGTCCTCGGCTCCCACGTCTACGTCTCCTACGGCACGACGGATGACCGGCTGAGACTGGCGCGCGTGTCCTTGTCGGGGGGAGGAAAGGCGACCGTGACGACCCTGCCCAACCCCTTCGCGGGACAGCCCGGCGCGCAGCCGTATCTCCAGATCGCGACACCAGTGGGCAGCAAGCTCTACCTCTCGGTTGCCATCGGCTCGCCGGGGCCCGCGCCTCGCAGGGTGGACCTCTGGGTGACGGATGGCACGGCGGCGGGGACACTGCAGTTGAACCAGGGACTGAGCACGTCGGATGAGAACTGGTCGACCCTCTTCAATACCGGCAGCGGCACCCTCCTCTTCACCAGCGCGGGCCCCAACGACGGCCAGGAGCCCTGGGTGACGGACGGCACGGTCGCCAACACGGGCCGCGTCGCGGACATCGGTCCAGACGGAGGCTCCAGTCCCCAGTCGTTCAGGCGCGTCGGGGACCGGATCTTCTTCGTCGCCAACGGTGGGCCTCCGGGCAACGCCCTGTGGTCCATGCCCGCCCACGTCACCTGCCCTGCACTGGCCCCCGAGGCCGGGTAGCTGACTTCGCGCGGCTCCGGCGTAGGGGAAAACCCTGATCCGGATCCGTGTCGTCCTCTCCCCGGCCGGCCCTGACGCGGCCCGCCGTGGGAGGTAGGGCACGGAAATTCGCTTTCCAGGGAGACAGGGGAAACTCCGGACACTCCCGGAACGATGATGGGAGAGGGAAATCCGTCGTCCGAGGTGCTCCGTGAAGATCATCCGCCCGCCGTCGAGTGCCACGCCGTCCGTGCAGTCCCCTCCGCGGTTGGATCCTCCAGCGGTCCCGCCTCCGCAGGGCCGGTTGGCACCGGTGAAGCAGGACCTCTTCGACCGTCCCGGTTCCCCGCCCAGCGCCCCCTCTGATCGCGTGCTGGGTGCCTCGGGCAACAGCGTCGCGGTCGGCGGGCGTGGCGCCTCGAACGCAGTCCTGTCGTCCTTCAAGCCCGAGAGTGCCATTCAGGCGAAGCCGGACCACTTCGAAGGGGGCTCGCATCCCTTCCGCCCCGTGGACGCAGGGACCGATCCGCTCGCGTCAGGCTCCAGCGTGAGGTCTGGTGGCCACTCCGGAACCGTTTGCGCGAACTTCGTGGATCCCGACGGGAAGGCGGGGGAAGCCGCGCCGAAGTCGAAGGGCGCGGAGTGGAGCTCGAAGCTGGCCCGGGCGGTGGCGGAGCTGGTGAAGACGCTGCAGGCCGAGCCTTCGACGGAGGAGCCCGCCGAGGGGGCTCGCGGCGGTCGGATCTCCACGGGCGACAGCAGCCGGTCGTCGGGGACGACGCACTCCAAGGGCTCCCAGGCGCGCGAGGGAGCCGAGGAAGACGCGGCCCCGCCCCAGGACAGCTCCCGGGTGGCCTCCAACGGCTGACGGGAAGAACGTCTGTCCTCCCCGAGCGGCCCTGGCGTCAGTGGCGGTAGACTTGCCCCGGAATGAATGACGTCCAGCAACTGGGGCCGTACCGCGTCCTGCGGGAGATTGGCGAAGGCGGCATGGGGCGCGTCTCGCTCGCGGAGCGCGAGGGCTGGGACGCGCCGGTCGTCCTCAAACGCATCCATTCCGAGCACGCGGCCGACATCCGCTTCCGCCGCCGTCTGCTGCGGGAGGCGGAGGTGGCCGCGGGCCTGCACCACCTCAACGTGGTGCGGGTGCTGGAGACGGGCGTCATCGACGACCAGCTCTACCTGTCCATGGAGTACGTGGCGGGCTCCAGCCTCGCGCACGTCCACGCGGCGAGCCGGCCGGAGCTGCTGCCGCTGGCGCCGGTGCTGGATGCCATCGCGCAGGCGTGTGACGGGCTTGCGTACGTGCACCGCTTCGTCAATCCAGAGTCGGGCAAGTGGATGGAGCTCATCCACCGCGATGTGTCGCTGGACAACCTGCTGTTGTCCTTCACCGGCACGGTGAAGGTCGCGGACTTCGGCATCGTGAAGACATCCGAGGGCACGCAGACGACATCGGGCGTGGTGATGGGGAAGCTGGCGTACATGTCCCCGGAGCAGATCCGCGACGAGCCGCTGGATGCGCGGGCGGACCTGTACTCGCTGGGCGTCTGTCTTTATGAATTGCTGGCGGGACGGCGGCCGTTCCCCATCCAGAGGGGCCGGGCGGTGATGGAGTCGGTGCTGTACGACGCGCCCCCGCCGCTCACGCCGCTGCGCCCCGGGATTCCGGCGTCGCTGGTGTCGCTGGTGGAGACGCTGCTCGCGAAGGACAGACGGGCAAGGCCCACGGAAGCGACGGAGGTGGCCAAGGCGCTGCGCGCGGAGCTGGCGACGTTGGGTGAATCTCCGCTCTTCCCTTCCCGGCTGATGGAGCCGCCCGTCCCCATGCCGCCCAAGCCGCGACGGGCGCCACCTGGGCCCGTGCCGGCAGCGGCGCCCGTGCTTCCGCCGGCCACGGAGGTGATGCGCACGGAGGCCCTGCCCACGAGGCCCGTGGAGCGCGCGGCCCCTCCGCCCCGCTCGGAGTCACCGACCCAGTTCGTGGGCCCCCGGGTCTTCACGGCACGCGCGCCGGAGAAGCCCTGGCGCAAGTGGGTGGCGCTCTCCGTGACGGGAAGCCTGCTCGCGGCGGCGGCGGCCTGGTGGCTGAGCTGATCCAGGTGCGGGTTCGCATGGCGAGGCCCGTGTGGCGTCCCGATTGGGAGTGAGACGAAGCGGTGTCGAGATTGTTGGGCTTCAAAACCGGTGAGGGGCGCTGAGAGGCGTCCCTGGCGAGTTCGATTCCCGTGCCCTACCGCCATGTATTCCTTGGGGTTTTCTGACGCGGCCCTGATCGGGTTGCGGGACGCCCCACCCTCCTGTACCTCTCGTACCCAAGTTTTACCCAAGTAAGGGGGTATGGGAGTCGCGCATGACGAAGTGGAGCGGGGGTCGCACGTACACGGCCACCGACGGAAGCGCGCGCTGGATCATCCGCAAGACCGTCGCCGGGGTCGCGCACAACGTCACGCTGGACGTGCGGAGCGAGGCCGAGGCCCTGGCCGAGCTGGCGGCCTTCCGCCGCAACCCGGCCGCGTACCGGACCGCGAGCCAGGAGCGCCAGGACGAGGCCCAGCAGGCCCAGGAGGACGCCGCGCAGGCAGTGTTCCTGGACGAGGATCGCGCCCGGCGGTTCCTCCAGCACCTGAAGGCCAGCGGCAGGTCCGACGAGTACCTGAAGAGCACGCGCAGCTACCTGGCCGCGTGGGCAACGGCGCTCGCGGACAAGGACCTGCGCGCGGTGACCGGACCGGCGTTGAAGAAGACCCTGGCCACCTGGGACACCGGCAAGAAG
This sequence comes from Corallococcus sp. CA047B, assembly GCF_003612065.1. Taxonomy (NCBI): domain Bacteria; kingdom Pseudomonadati; phylum Myxococcota; class Myxococcia; order Myxococcales; family Myxococcaceae; genus Corallococcus; species Corallococcus sp. CA047B. The sequence continues at coordinate 39,475 of NZ_RAWD01000016.1, read as the reverse complement.
TGGCGCATCATCGTCTTCAAGTCCTTCACCTCGTTCCTTCAGGACGCGGGCGAGCTGGACCCGATGGTGAACCCCGGGCGCTTCCTGAAGGTCCCCCCTGCCCGCCGGAACCACGAACTCAAGGGCTACAGCATCGAGCACGTCCAGAAGCTCTACGCGGCCCTCGGCTCGCAGGCGATCCGCGACGTGCTGTGCCTCCAGGCCAAGACCGGGATGCACGGCACCGAGGTAAACCGGCTCGCGAGCGGTGACGGTAAGATCACGGTGCTGAAGGACCAGGGCGAGATCGCCGCCACCGTCACGTTCAAGCACAAGACCGGGAAGCGGTTCACCTTGTCGCTCGATGCGCAGGGGCTCGCCGCCGCCAAGCGCCTCCAGGCCCGGGGCTCAGCGCCAGATCGCCAGACCATCCGCGAGGCCGTGGAGCGAGTGGGCGCGCGCACGGGTCTGGAGTTCATCCACTTCGGCGCGATCCGGCACAGCTTCGCAACGTGGCTGGTCGAGCGGGGCCGCATCTACAATCCGAAGGGCGGTGGCTTGTCTCTGGAAGCCGTCGCTCAGGCGCTCAACCACAGCAGCACGAGGACCACGGCCCTCCACTACGTGAGCGCCACGGTGCCGCCGATGTACGTCGTCCCCATTCGACTTGAGCATCCCGAGGATCCGATTGCAATTCAAGCGATGCAGACCACATCGGATAGGATTCAGATGCAGCCCCACGCCCCGTGACCACTTCGCATCCCAGGCACACACGCAACAAATACCTACAGATAAACACACATGAGCATAAAAAAGAGCGGCACGAAGAAAGCCACAACAAAGAAAGCCAGCAAGAGCGAGCCGAGGATGCGGAATCCGCTCAGACCGCCATCCACGATCCAAAAATTGTACGACGTGCTCTGGCAGCTGGAGGCGTGGCTTCGAGAAATGGTCTACGTGGAACTACGCACCCGGGATGCCGCCTGGGAGACGGCCATTAAAAAGCGTGTCAAAAACTGGCCACCCAGATCCCAGACGAACGACAAGGCATACTGGCACATGTCAACTCGCCACCAGAGCGCAGTGTCATACCTAACGACAGGCGAACTATTCGACATCATCTGCGATGACGAAAATTGGAACCTTTTTGAGGACTATTTCCCAAAGAAGGCTCTGTTTTTGGCCAAGATCGACGAAATAAAGCAGATTCGCAACCGCGTGGCACACTTTCGCGCCCCTCATGACAACGATCTAGATCGCGTCCGATTGTTGCTGAAGGATATCGACACTGGAATCTGGAAATTCTGCACTAGCTACAATGAACAATTGGGCAGCCTGCCCAAAGGATTCTCCGACCCAGCCACTAGATACTTCGCCAAAACCCATCCCGTGCGCGCCGTTGTCGAAATGAACGTCATTGCAGACTCTGGACATGGTGAGCATTGGCTTTATGCCAGAGATCGTCTCAACCCATCTCTCGGCGTTTTCCTACGGTATTCAGTTCGCAATTGGGCTACACTGACCCCACCCTCAATCATGGGACATGCTGGGGTAATCTATCGCGTGAGTTTTATGGCACTGCGCGCTGGGGATGGATCGCTGGCGCATGAGCATGTTCTTCAGGAAACGCAATCCGTACACAAGAATTGCACTCACATCGCCCTGAGCGGCCCAAGAAGCATGGAAGTGTCAGTTCCAGCGATAGTCGGCGAAGACACAGTCACGAAAACGATAGAGCGATTCGTTGAGGTATGCTCAAAGTACGCGCGTTTCCCTTCTCCAACGAGCAGATCCTGGCTCGCAACGCTTGCCAATAGATGGCCTGAATACGTGCTACCCCCAAGCCATCCACTGGGATTTCTCACAGACGATATGCCTTGCAACATGTTCGTCCTCTAGATATCAAGCTTGCGTATCTTTGCACCCGGATCCCGAACTGCTTGACTGGTCTGCCTCCCACTCTTGTGCATCGGTGTCCTCGTATTGGCCGACGCAGGTCGACGCCTATGTGGCCTGCACGACCGGTGGCCCTTCCGTGGGTCTTCCTCCGCGAGCATCGCCTTGATGCTCGCCACCAGAATCATCGTGGACCGCCCGACCTTCGGTGCCCGTTCCAACCGGCCCTGCGCCACGAGTTTGAAGACCTGTGACCGCTTGCAGCCAAGCATCTCCGCTGCTCGCTCCAGCGACACGGCCGAGGCGTTCTGCGTGGCGGATTGGACGCGAAGCGCTCGAACCTCGCGCTTGATCTCGGCCAGTTCCTGGAGGATGGCGCAGTCCACGGGCGCGGGTTCGCGGTCTTCAAAGGACACGGCAGGTCGAAAGAATGGAATGGGAATGAGGTCCGACGGTGGTTCCGGCCGAGCAAGCAAGGAGCCTGTACGGATGTAGCTGAAATTCTCGGTCATGGACGTGCACTCGACCGGTTCCCATCGGAGCCGGTGAAAGGTTGCGAAGATGTGGATCGATCCGAGGGCCCAAACAACCACGGCGGTGGAGGACGGCGCTCGTGACGCCCGGTGACGACCCGGTTCGGTCGGGCCAGAAGAAGGGGGCAGTTCCTTTTCTCTTCTGCTTCTTCTGACTCAACCAAAGGGTCGTCACGGGTGTCACCGACGCGCTACCCGAGCGAGATCGGAGTGACAGCCTCAACGGCTCCGGTTGTCACTCCGGCCGTCACGGTCGTCATCAGCGAGCCGGTCCCCGCAGCACCTGTGGAAACGCCTCCGGAGGGAATTGTAGCTCATTCCTCCCCTCGGCCAGGTTCTCGTAATACCGCTCGGAGTTGGAGCGCCGGTAATTGATGCCATGGGTGCGCTCCATCCATTGCTTGAAATCGCTGAGTTCGTTGTCGCTCAGGTGCTCGGCGCGCGCTCGCTTCGAGACGATGTTGGCCGTGAGCTTCGCGCCCTGGGCGAAGACGAAGTTCTCGTCGAAGAAGTCCTGGAACTTCTGCTCGAAGGAGGCAGCGCGCTCATCCTGGAGCGCGCGCGTGGTGTCCGTCAGTGGCAGGTCACCATGATGCGGACACAGGCGCTGGTAGATGAGCCTGCACATCCACAGGAAGCCCGGCAGTTCGACCATGAGCCGGGACCGCCACGTCGGGTCGTCCTTGCGCTTGCTCTCGGCGATCTCGATGTAGAGCATCCTGGAGCGGTCCGAGTTCTGGCTGCTGATCTCCGGCTTCGGGTTGCTGGCCACGAACAGCTTGGTCTTGAGCGGGTACGAGAACGGCGTCTGGCCCTTGTACTCGACCAGGACGTGATCGCCGCTCGTGAGGTTCCGGACGATCTCCATCATGCCGAATCGGGGGTTCTTGCAGTCGGCGTAGACCGCGAGGCGCTTGCCGTAGAAGGCGCTGTAGACGAACTGGTTGCCCTTCAAGTGGCTGTTCGTGATGCCCGTGGCAGCCGGGCCGAACACCTCCATCAACACACCGAGCACCACGGACTTCCCATCCTGCCCCTCGCCCCGTAGCCACAGATACTGGCGTCCCATGTTCTTCGGCTCGAAGCAGGACCAGACGTAGGCCATGAACGTCTCGCGGTCACTCAGCCGCTCCAGGAACTCACTCCATGCCGGGCAAGGGGCCTGGGTGGGCTGCCAGTCGAAGCGTTTGAAGCAGAGCCGCTGGTCCCCCTCGAAGCAGAATGGCTCCGGCTCAGCCACGAGGCGCGGGCATTCCTTCTTCCAGAGCAGGATCGCATCGCCGAGGAGTTTGTCCGGCGGGATCTGACCGAAGCGCGCCTTCAGGTGGTCATGAAGAACCTGTCGCAGGTGTGCGTCACCGTGGAGCAGGTTCACCTCCCGGCGGGCGTTCATCGAAAAGATGCGCTCGATGCCATCCTCGGCCCGCAGGAGCGCGAACCGCTTGTTCAGCACCGGGACGCAGTGCTCCACGAGCTTCGCTGTCCCGAAGTTCGTGTACGCGGCCTCGGCGGTGAGCACTTCGGCAGGAGATGCGTGGTTCGCGATCTCGTCCTCGTCGATACCGCTGAGCCTCTTCTTTGCCTCCCTCTGCCACCGGTTGAAGTCGTGCCTCTTGAGCAAGAGCCGCGCGAGCTTCGCAACCCGATCGAAGTCGAGCATCTGCTGCTTCCGGTTCATGTCGTCCCAATGCTGCTGCAGCCAGTCCAGGGCCTCGGCCACGTTGAATGGTCGAACCGAGTCCTGAAGAAGCTCCAGACGGCACTCCCGCTCCGGAGAGGACACGGCGAGGTAATCGTCGATCCCCAGCTTCTCCTCCCCCTTCTCGTGCGGCAGGTACGCGACTTCGACGGTGGCACTCTCTCCGGCAAGGAGCACACCGAGTTGGTGGAGGCCCGAGAGGACGTTCCCGTTGGTGTCCACGTCGGAATCGAAGCAGATGATGAAGGTCTTGTCCGCGACGGCGAGCCGCTTCAGCCCCTCGGCGAGCACGCGCTCGTCCCTGCCCTCACACTTCGCGATCCAGCGCGCATTGCAATCGCCGCCGTTCTGCGCCCCTTGGATGGCAACGGCCGCGAGGCCCGCCTGACGCAGCGCCAGTGCCTTGAACTCGCTCTCGCAGATCCAGATCCTCGTGGTCGAGTGCAGGAGAGAGTCATCCACGCCGAACGGGTAGTACACGGGCGAGCCTTTGCCGCATGGGCACAGGTACTTCGGGCCCTCAATGAACTGCGGCGGCGGGTCGCGCATGTACTCAGCCGCGATGCTGTTCGGCACCTGGTCCTCGGGAACCGGCACCCAAGGATCATCGGGCCGCAGTTTCACGTACCCGGCGTATCCCGGGTACGGAATCACGAGTCCGGGGGCTGGGATGGACCGGTGGCCACCACGCCGGTCGAGAAGTTCAGCTCCCTCTTCCGGTGTCCAGTACGCGCGAATCCCGGCCTTGCTCGCGGTTTCGGCGGTGATGCCACGCTCAGTCAGAGCCGCCTGCGATGCGGCAGAGAACTTTGGCGTGTTCGTGTTGTTCCCCGTGTCGGTGTGGGTGTTGCTGCTGCACTCATTGAGGTTCGTCGAGTTATCCATATCGAAGAGATATCGAATCGAGTTGATGGCCCACTGCGCCCCCAGGGGCGACACCGAGCACCACGCGCGGTAGGGCGTCGATATGGATGTATCGAATTCAGGCTCCAGGCTTCCCTCTTGGTGGGCAAGGGAGCATGTGAGCCTCAGAGCGCATCCATGCGGTGAGTGCGCATGAGGCACGAGGCTCAGTTGCCCAACCGCGCGATCCTGAGCCGTGGACCGGCCAGGGGATTCGCGGCGTACACCGGACGGCAACCTTCCGTGTATGAGCCGAGGCACCCGCTGGAGCACGGAGGACCTGGACGCGATGATCGCGGCCTGGGAGAAGTCCGGGCTGACCTCGGAGCAGTTCACGGCCACGTCCGCGCCAGGGCTGCCTGCGCGTACCCTACGGCTGCACCGCCAGCGAAAAGAGAAGGAGATCCACGCAGAGCTTCAGCGGCTTCGGGATGAAAACGCGACGCTCCGATCGATGCTCGAAAGGAGCGCGTTGGTCCCTGGTGGTTGCCGGGCGGCAACCGTCAGCGACCCCAACGGCCACGGCATTGGAGATCGCCATGTGGCAAACGGAACCGAAGCCCCTTCGCCGACCGCGACCGGGCCGCCAGCATCGGAGCCGGGACAGCCGCGCGTGGTGCCGCAGGACCAGGTTGCCGGACCCTCCCCCGGTGATCACGAGGGTCGTGTGCTCGTAGGGGAAAACACCGAGCCTGTGCCCTCGAAGCGACCGGCGTTCTCCTGGGATTGATGGCCCCGCGCCTGCTGGCCGATGTCGGGCGCCATCTACCGCTGGTCTTGTTCCACGAACCGAACCACTTCACGCGCGAGATCGTCTCCTGCGGCAAGAATCGCAGCGACGCATTCGAGGCCATGATCGTGTACTGGATGATGGCGACCGCAGACGAGCACGACATCATTCGGCTCCTGGACCGCACGGTCCTGCTCAAGCTCCCTACGGCCAGTTTCTGACGAGCTTCAGGATGCGAGGTGAGGGCTCAGTCTTGTGGCGGCAAGGGTGAGCGAGCAACCAACGATGGCATCAGGTACGCTGCACGAATGGAACGGCAACAATTCGCCGCGCTCTACGCCAAGGCGCAGAAGCATCGAGACCAGCTCCGGGGGAACTCGCAGCTCGCGGAGTTCTTCCCGCCTAGAAGCCTGCCCTTCCCTCCGGTCCTTGGGTTCGGGCTGCCCCATAACGAGCGGCACGTCCCCGTAGTCACAATTGCGCTGAACGCGAGCGCCGAGGAATTTCCTGAACATCTCCCCATTGAGGACGACGTCCAGAAGCAGTGGGTCGCGCAGGACAACTACTTCGCCAACCCCTATGAGAACTGGTGGTCCCTCGCAGGTGAAATGCTGAGGAAGGCAACCAATGGGCGGCTCACCTATGGCTCGACAGCGGCGCACGTTGACTTCACCGCGATCGTGACGGCGAGTGGGATGGATTCCACCTACAACAAGATCAAGGACCGGGTGCGCGAAGACGTGCGCGCGTGGATGGAGCACTCGCTGACTGACACCTTCGTGCAGCTCCTGTCGAGCCTCGTCCATCAGAACGGCACCAAGGCGGCGCTGGTCCTGGGCTTCGCGCCCTCGTTCCCCGGCAAGGACGACCGGGCGGGGGGCATCACGCTCGACGAAACCTTCTGGCGAGCGAACACGTGCGTCAACTTCGTCGGCGAAGGTGGCGTTGCCGTGAAGGATCAACCCACTGTTGCCTGGGGCCGCATGACGGGCCAGCGCGTTCCAGAGAACCTGCGGAAGTTGCCGTTCTTCTTCGTGTCGAAGAGCCCAAGCTCGTTGTATTCGACGGTGCGAGACGACGACGCCAAGCGGGCACCACTCGTCGCTGCTGCGGCACGCCTGGCGCCCCATCTCGGAGGCGTGCTCGGAATAACGAGCGCTTCCCGAGCAGGGTTTATGGTGCGGCGCAAGTCGCCCACGTCCACCGCTACGTAGGGCTCCGTGCCCGTCAGCCGCTGGTAGCTGAATAGTGCCCTCATGGCGGGACAAGAACCTTCGAACGGACGAGATACGTGACAATCGCTCGGCGGAGGGCATGGGGGCGCCCAGACCGGCATAGCGCGCAGCTCGGCGGACGACGCCGAAGCTCGTGAGCTGAGAGAGAAGATTCCGGGCAAGGAGCAGAGGCTGAACTTGAGCAAGGGCAGGCGATCCGCCGCACGCGCTCGGTCGAGCCCTACGGTCACTTGTAATACCCCTTGGGTTTATGAATAGTAGACCTCTGACCGCGAGCACCACCGGCCCCATCTCCCGCAGCCGAGGCCACACCAGGGAGCCGGAAGGCCCGAGCCAGCCTCCACCGCGAGTCCCTTCCCGCTTGGAGACCGCACATGACCGATGACAGCACGCCGACCGACGAAGCACTGATCGAGGACGCGACGCCGGAGAACAGCTCCGACCTGGAGAGCGCCCGCCCCCAGCTCCAGTTCACCATCGAGACCACCACGTACGAGACCATCCGAGCGTTGGAGCGCCGGGGTAACGGCGAGGTGGTGCTCCTGGCCGAGCGTCACCTCCCCCATGGACTCGCCGGGCACGTCACCATCAAGCGCCTGCGCAATCCCGTCACTTTCGAGCGCTGCCAGCGGCTGATCGAGGAGGTCCAGCTCGCCTTCCGCCTCCACCACCCGGCCATCGCCCAGGTCCATCACCTGAAAATCCACGCCGACCGGCCGCACGTCATCGCGGAGTACGTGGACGGCCCCACGCTGGACACCATCATCAGCCTCGCCACCATGCGCGAGAAGCCGCTCTCCGCGCCGTTCGCCCTCTATATCGCCGCCGAGGTGGCCGACGCCCTCCACCACGCGCACACGCTGAGAGATTCGGAGAACCGGCCGCTGGGCATCATCCACCGCGATGTGGCGCCCCGGAACATCCGCGTGGCCCGGAGCGGCGAGGTGAAGGTGACGGACTTCGGCGCCACCTACTCGCTCATGGTGGGCCGGGAGGAGACTCCGGGCCTGCTGCTCAAGGGCGACGTGGCGTACGCCTCGCCCGAGTACCTGCACCGCAAGCCCATGGATGGCCGGTCCGATATCTTCTCGCTGGGCCTCGTCCTCATGGAGATGCTGACGTGCAAGCACCTCTTCGACGTGGAAGACGAAAAGGCCCCCAACGCCACCGTGGACGTGAAGACGGAGGAGACGCCCTCGGTGCCCCTCACGCAGATGATCGCGCTCGTGAACCGGTACCGCCCCGAAGACGTGGAGAACGTGATGGCGGGCCTGCCGGACGTGCTCAAGGCCATCGTCCACAAGGCCCTCCAGCGCAAGCTCTCCGAGCGCTACGCCACGGCCGCCGAGATGCGCGATGCGCTGCGGGCAGCGCTCGCGGCGGAGTCACAGCCCTTCGGGAGGAAGGAGGCGAGCGAGGAGCTGGCGCGGATGCTGTCGGAGGCGTCCGTCCTGCGCGACCGGGTGGAGCTGGACGAAGAAGGCATCTTCCCCGAGGGCCTGGACGCCGACGAGGCGACGCCCGCACCGAACGAAGAGTGAGAACGGGCGGCCGAACATTGCTGGAAGCAAGCGGGCCCCAGGTGTGGGCCCGCATCGTTTCAGCGCAACAACACCTGGGCCACCGTCACGAGGGCATCGAGCTGGTCCTCGTCCATCTTGCGCGCGAGGCCGGTGAGCTGGCGCAGCTTGGGCGCCCCGCCCTGCCCTCGCTCCTTCTTGCCGGACTTCGCCCCCTCCTCCGCGTCCGCGATCCCCAGCAGCTCATCCGAGGAGATGCGCAGCACCGAGCACATCCGCAGCAGCGTCTGGACGCTGGGCAGCATCTTCCCGCGCTCCAGGCGGCTGTAGACCATGTGCGCCAAGCCCAGCTTCTCGGCCACCTCCGCCTGCGTGAGCCCGAGCTGCGTCCGGGCCTCACGGGCGGCACTTCCAATACGGGTCGCCAGTTCTTCGTTCATGCGTCGGGGTACCAGGAACACCGGGAACCAGGTCTGGCGCAGGCAAGGGGCTCGCGCCTCGGGGACGCCCCTTCCTGCCGCATCTTGGCGATCATGTCGATGCGCGATCCGCACCCCGTCACGTGGCGGCGCCTCCCCCTATGTGCCGGAGCCATCGAGAGCAAGGGCCTCCATGGCTTTGGCGCACAGGATGAAGTCCACGGAGACACGGAGGACACCGCACAGGCCCACCAGCGTGGGGAGGCTGGGCAGCAACCGGCCGCGCTCCAGGCGGCTGAACACCAGCGTCGGCACGTGGATGGCTTCGGCCACCTGGGCCTGCGACAGGCCCGCGCGATGCCGGGCGGCGCGGACATTGGTTCCTATCTGCTGGGAGAGCTTCGCGGACATGAGGGGACCTGGGAGAAAGAGGGAAATGCCGCTTCGGCGGCACTCCGAGCATATAGCCCATCAGGTTCAACCGTAGTATCCGCCCAGGATTTATCCCTCTCCCGCGCCCCTTCGCGGGGGGAACTCGTACGAGTTCCACTGCCGGTTGAGAGCATGGCCAGGAACGCCGAACCCACCCGCCCCGCCCAAGGAGAGGACACTTGAGCCCGCGTCTGCATCCCGTTGTGCCCCCGGGCACGGACATCGGCGGGTACCTCGTGGAGGCGAAGCTGGGGGCCGGGGGTTTCGGTGCCGTGTACCGCGCCCGGCGTGGAGGGCGGCTCTACGCGCTCAAGCTCATTCCGCTCTGGGGGCTGGCCGAGTGGGCCGAGCGTGAGGTGGCCATCCTCCTGCGGCTCAAGCACTCCAATCTGGTGCGCATCCGGGGCCACGGACAGTGGCCGGACGAGGCGCCCCAATCCTTTTTCATCGTCATGGACTACGTGGAGGGACGTAGGTTGGACGTGTGGGCCAAAGGGGAGAATCCCTCGGCCCGCGAGGTCGCACTCAAGGTGCTCGGCGTGGCGCGCGGGCTGGGGGCCGCGCACCGGGCGAAGGTGGTGCATCGAGACCTGAAGGAGAGCAACGTCGTCGTGCGCGCATCGGACGACGAGGCGGTGGTGGTGGACTTCGGCGCGGGCGGGTACGAGAGCGCCCCCAGCATCACCGGCGGCGTGCTGCCACCGGGCACCCCGGAATACCGCGCGCCCGAGGCCTGGCGCTTCCAGCAGGAGCACGGGGACGAGCGTGGCCGCTCCTACCAGCCCAGCCCCTCGGATGACCTGTACGCGCTGGGGGTCGTTCTCTATTGGCTCCTGACGGGCAGGCAGCCCTTTCTTCCGGACGAGGCCGCAGGGGTGGAGGCCGTGATCAACCGCGCCCCCAAACCGCCCCACGTGCTCAACCCGCGCGTCCCCGAGGCCCTGAGTGCCATGTGCATGCGCTTGCTGGCGAAGGAGCCTGAGGATCGCCACCCGGGCGCCGACGCGCTGTGCGCGGGGTTGGAGGCGCTGCTGGCCCAGACGGACGGGTCCTGGGACGTGAAGCTCTGTGACACCTATGGCCCGGACACCGCCACCACGCTCGCCGAGCTGCCGCACGCGGGCGAAGACGAACTCGTGCAGTGGTTGAAGAAGCGCAAAGCCCGGCCTCGCCGGGGTCCGCGTCAGCAAGCGGAAGATGCCGCGCACGATCCGGAGTCAAACGCAGCGGCCATCCAGGCCGAGCTGCCGCCTCCAGTTCCCGCTCGCCCCAGTCCCACGCCTGCTCCGCCCCTGGCACAAGCTCGCCACTTCCATGACCTGCGCGCGGCGATCTGGATGGGGCTGCTGGTGATTTTGGGCGTGGGAGTGGGCGTGCTCGTGATCGCGCGCAACCTGCGGTCCTCATCTCCAGCTCCGGCCGCACGTCACGCCTTGGAGCCTCGTTCCAGCGCAGCCTCGTTCTCACCGTCAGCCGCCTCCACGTTCACGCTTGCGCTATGGGCTCCTGGTCAGGAAGTGGCGGCCCCTTGGATGCCACCGGAAGCTCAGGAAGCCGCAGCCGCGCTCAATGGCGCGCGCACCCTTGCGGCCGTCGCCCTTCCCGCGACGCTCTCCGAGGAGAAGGCTTCCGTGAAGATGAAGAAGAACACCGGCGTGTCCCCTGGCAAGGCGCTCGGCCTGGGGATCGCGGCCTGCCTGACGATGGCCTGCCCTGGCCCCCAGGTGCGCCCGACGCCCCCGCCCGAGGACTGCCCCCCGGGAGCCGTCGAGGCGATGGAAAAGCTCGGCATCAAGGTGGGGGATGAAAAGCTAGAGGTGACTTGGTCTGCGCGCGGGGAGGACTCCGGGCGCCGCTCCGTGAAGGAGGGGTGGACCAGCATCCGAGTCTTCTCAGGCAGCCACGAAATCGGAATGCACCCAGATACCATTCTGTCCGGGAAGCTCCATTTCGGAGATCGCGTCTATGGCCGCTTCACCGAGGCCCGGCTGCCCAAGGGAGGTGGCACCGTACGCGTGTGCATGGAGCTGCGGGACGGGTCCGGCAAGCGTGGTCTGGAACGAGAACCCGGCTCCACGGAGGGCAACGTGAAGGTCTGGGACACCGGGTACGTCCGGGCAGTGGATCGCTTCGAGTAAGCGCATCCGGGCGCACGCGTCGTTTGCTCGGGGCGTGGTAGGGGCGGCACCTCGGGCCTATATGTTCGCGCCCACTCCGGAGGACTTGTCTCGTGTCCGCGTCAGCACCCATCGCCCTGCTGGTCCTGGTGGCCCTCCTTGGCTGGACGGCCCACGCCGATGAGCCGTCACGACTCCCAGCCTGCGACTCGGCCCAGGAACAGATCGCGCTCCCGGACGAGCCCGAAGGCAGGGTGTACGAAGTCTGCATCAGCCCGGGCCTGGCGACTCTGATTGTCTTCTTCTCGGCCGAGTTGAAGCGCGAGAACCTGACGCTGGAGGGAGCCGACCGATTCACCGTGGTGGAGGCAGGAAAGCGCAGCATCTCGCTCCTGCCCTCCGAGAACGTTGTTCCTGGCGAGCGGCTGAAGCTGACGGCCCGCTTCGCGGACGGAGAGTCCCCCCCGAGCATCAGCTTCGTGCTGGTGGTGCATCCGGCCCGTGCCACGCGCCAGGTGGAGGTCTTTCGCCAGAAACGCACCTTGGCGTCCTACCAGCAGGCGGAGAAGGAGAAGGACCTCCAGCTTCAGCAGTGCCGCGAGGAGACGGTACGGCTCCGCTCGGAGTGTGAAGGGCCACGCGGCTTGACGGGACTCCTGGCCGCGAGGCGCATGGACAGGAACGGGGTCGTGGCCAAGGACGTCATGAAGGACATCAATAAGCATCCAGCGAGTGCCCTCAATTTGAAGAGCGCCATCAGCTACCGCGCCAGCGGGCTCGTGGCTGTGGTGGTGTCGCTGGAGGCGCCCGCCGGGGCGTTACCGTGGACTGCGGCCGGAGCCGAGCTGGTGGGCCCTGGCCGCCGCACGCTGCGCGCGCTGCCCGCCTGGCAGAGTGAGCCCATTGACCCCAGCGTGATTGATGGTCGGGTTGTGATCGAGGCAGAGGCGACGGAGCAGGAGACCCGGGGCAGCTTCAGGCTCAAGCTCTGGAACGAGGATGGAACCCGAAGCGTGATCGTCTCCGGGGTGACGTTCCCATAAAGGCGCACGGCGTGTTGCCGGGGGCTCTCATTTCACGAGGTGGTCAGATGAACGCTGTGATCCTCAAGTTCAACGTCGCCAAGGGGAATTACTGGGGAAACGAAGCGCACCCGAACGGCATTGGCCTCCAGACGCTGTGCTCGATCACTCAGGCGGTGGTGGACGTTGTCACTTCGAAAGGTAGCATCTACGTCTACCGGGTGGGGCGAACGCCGGAGTACTTCGGCCCGATGAGCTGTTCACCCGAGATTGTCCACGAAAAGGGCGCCTTTTACCGGGTGCTGTTGACCGGGAATTTGGTGAACCAGGCAACTGGGTTCCTGAATGGGGCAATGGCGAACCAAGTTCAGAAAAAGTTGGATTCCTCCGAGGGGGTGCTCATCCAGGGACGCAACGTGCGCGCCTTCCACTTCAACGACGACCAACCAGCGGAACTCATGCTTTCGCCACCCTTTGTCCTGGTGAACTCTGCCTGATGGTAACCCGGCGCCCGCTCCCGTCTTAAGCAGCGGATCGTGGGGTGACTATGCATCGGCAACCGCTCCATCCCAAAGTCGTATCCAGGACGAGCGGACACGGTTGGGCCTCTATGGACGCGCCGCCTGCCCCAGAGGGAAACCGGCCGACCCTCCATCCCCGGGCACTTCGAGACTCGGGGTGGCGGGGCTGGGAACCCGGCCAGGACCGTGGGGTTGCAGACGGCGCGATTAACAACTCTTCGGTGTATAATCCCCCAACACCTTCCTGTGAGTCTTATGCCCAAAAGAAAGAATGTCGTATCCGGCGATGTGCCTGAACACATGAAGGATCTCGCCCAGGAGAACAGGGAGAATCCTACCGAGGCTGAAGCTATTCTCTGGAAGCAGCTTATGAACAAGAATCTTGGCGTCACGTTTTGGCGCCAGCACTGCCTCAATATCGACGATCACAACTACATCGTGGATTTCTTTTGCGAATCCTTGAATCTGGTCGTGGAGGTCGATGGGCCAGCTCACCAGTTCAATCAGAAGAACGACGCTATTCGTGAATGGCGCATCAAGAAGTTGGGAACCCGCATGATGCGTTTCTCGAACGAAGAGGTTCTTAAGAATCCGAAACGAGTAGCCAACAAGATCCTCAACGCGATGAACGAGATCTGACATGCACCACATTGCTCCAGACATGCTCCGCGCATCTGTGGATGCCATGAATGACACTTTCGATTCCCATGATGTCATTCGACACATCATGCGATCCTGCCCTCAGGAGTATGTGCGCGAGTTGTATTCGCGAGTCCACCTTCCGGACCCAATCCTGGCCACGCATGCCGAGATCGGTCGCGCGCTCGGCCGACTAGAAGTGATTGAGAAGGCCGCTCGACTGGACAGCCCAAATGTTCGCGGAGAGGTAGCTACCGAAAATCAGGGATGGAGAAAGATCCAGCGATCTGCCTGAAGCCGCTCTACGGTCGGTCACACCAACATGCCCAAAGAAAACCACCATCGACGTACAGGCGAGATCGTTAGAGCCCTGTTCGGGATCGTCATGGGGCAGCCCGGGCTCAAAGGCTCCGTGGCCATGAGCCAGCTCATGGAGCAAATGAATCTGAGCGAGCCAGAGGTCCGCAGGGCATCGTGGGGAACGACCGGAGCGACCAAAGCAGGCTGGTTCCGGAAACAGCCTCACGGACGCTGGACGGTCACGGAGGAAGGTCGGCGCGCATACGACGAGTTCACTGACCCAGAGGGGTTTCACCGCGAGTTGGACCGCCTGTACCACGAGTGGACCCAGACCCATGGCAAGTCGCGCAAGTAGCGCTATCCTGCCTCCATGCCAGACCTCCGAGGAACATCGCCCAATGGGCTCGACCCGCGCGACCTGACGATCGAGCAGGATCCCGACAGCCCGTCGAGTCTCATCGTATGGGTGCATCCACCCGGCTCTGGGCCCGGCGCCGGTTGGTCGGTGCGTGTGCGCAAAGACCAGTTCAAGAACTTCATCCAGAGCCTCCCTGAGGCCCTGCTCATCCCCTGAAGAAGGGGCCTGGACGACCGGCCGGGTTCGTACCCAAGCTGTACCCAAGATGAACGGACGCGGGTGGACCTCCATGGACGCTCCACCTACCCCGCTCCAGAGGGAAACCGGCCAACCCTCAATCCTCCCGGGCACCTCACGGCTCAGGGTGGCGGTGCTTCAAAACCGGTGAGGGGCGCTGAGAGTCGTCCCTGCCGAGTTTGATTCGCATGCCCGACCGTCACGGCTTGTCGGCCATGGCGTCCAGCGAGCGGGCCCTGCGCGATTTCGCGGTATAGGAGCACCACTTCGACGGACAGCACGTCGCGCATTTCCTGCCGTGCGCTGTCGTAATCGCCCTTGCCCTCGTTGTGGTACCTCCGGTGGAGCGCATCCCCCAACCGGTTGGAACCGTCCGTAATGCGCCGCGAGCACTCGCGCAGCACCGTCAATGCACTGGCATCGTTGCTCACATCTGCGTCGCTGAGGGCAACCTCGCGCGCCGTGCGTAGCAGTAGGTCACGCACATCATCCGTGACAACCAGCGGATTTCCTTCGCGGAGGACTTGCCGCGCGAGCGCGTGTATCGGATTCCAGTCAAGTCGCGCCTCCATCGTTATTTCTCCGACTTCGGTCAGCGCTGGTTGAAGGGCCACGACCTCTGACCTTGGCAGGTGTCGAAGCATGCAAAGCAGCGCTTCTGCGCCGCCCAGTCTTGGGTCTGGCAATCTCCGTACAGCCGAATGCACTGCCGTTTCCACTCCGGAAGGTTGGACTAGTGAACGTCACGCACATCATCCGGCAGTTCGGCAGAGGGCACTGGCCAGACACCTGCGGTAGCGGCGCGAAGGCGAAACAGGATGAAGGACCGTGTCACGGTGGGCACGCTCGGATGCTGCCGTGATACCGAAATCGACGCCGATTCGACGTGAAGACCCGCTCTGGCAGCCCAAAAAACCCAGCGTATCTTCCAGGTCAACGTGCCGGCCTCTCGCCTCCGGCCGGACGGAGACCCCATGTCCTCTCACGAGCATCATCACCCGCGGCCTTTCGGACCGGAGCACGCCTCCCACTACGACGCTGGCACGAACACCGGGATTGCCGGCTACCACGCCATGCACGAGGTCGTCGCGGCGACGATGGCCTCCACGCTGAAGGGGAATGACACTGCCTCGGTGCTCTCCGTGGGAGTGGGAACTGGGCAGGAATTGCTGCCCTATACGCTGTATGGCGGATCCGCGTGGCGCATCACCGGCGTGGACACGTCACCACACATGCTCGCGGTGGCTCGCGAGCGATTGAACGGCGCGGGACTGCTCGCACGGATGCAGTTGCATGAAGGTACCCTTGATGGCTTGCCCACAGGAGCCTCCTTCGACGGAGCGCAGATGGTGGCCGTCCTCCACCACGTCCAAGGTGAGGCGACGCGCCTAGCACTCCTGCGTGAAGTGGTCCGACGGCTCAAGCCCGGGGCGCCCTTCATCATCGGAGACAGCTTTGAGACGGACCCCGTCCTCATGGCCGCGGAGGAGGAGTTCCTGCGTGTGGCCGGCTCCACCCCCGAGAAGCTCGCGATGCGGCGCAAGGCATTGGCGACGCTTGAATCGCTCGGCTCAGACGAAGGCTTCTTCGCCCTGCTAGAAAAGGCCGGACTGACGGCGCCACACCTGCTCTTCGCCTCCCTGCGGTTCAAGGTCTTCCGGCTGACCTCGTCACCTTGAGCGTCAGGCGCTGGGGCCCGCTGCTTCGAGTCCAGAGCCAAAGCGTCGCGACCCCGGTGTCTCGTTGAACCGCCCTGCCCGTCCGTGAAGCCGGTGTGCCCTTCCCTACCGGCTCGCGAGCCACTGCTTCACCTGCGCCAGTTCGCGCCGGGTCATGGCTCCGCCCTGCGTGAAGCCGTCAACAGCCTTCTGCGCCAGCGTCCGAGCCCGTGCCTGTTCAGATGGCTGACTCCAGAGTGCCTGCGCGAGCGCGAAGTGCGTCATCGCCGCGTCCGTCGGATTCCATCCCAACGGGGCCAGCACCCGCTCCGACGTCTCCAGCAGCTCGCGAGCGGCATCGCCCTGCCCCAACTGGAAGTACGCAAGCCCCAGCGCCGTGCGGCTGTGGATGGTCCGCGCATGCTCCGCGCCCAGCGACCGCGACTTCGACTCCAACGCCTCACGCAAGAGCGGCACCGCCTCCTTCGGCCTTCCTTGCGCCACGAGCAGCCGCCCCACGTCCTCGCCCAGCGTGTCCACCGCGAACTCCTCTGGAGGCAATACCTTGCGCTGGAGTGCCAGTCCCTCCTGGAAGTGCGCGAGCGCGTCCGCGTCCCGCTCCAGTCGCTCCTCCGCACCCGCCAGGGCCTTGAGCGAATCGATGGCCTCGCGACTCTCCGCGCCGAAGCCCTGACGCATGCCCTCCAGCGCCTCCCGGTGCAGCGAGAGCGCCCGGTCCGGCGCGCCCAGCGACTCCTGCACGAGCGCCAGGTCGTGGAGCAGCAACAGTGTCTGTGAATTGAGCGGACCCAGCGTCTGCTGGCGCAGCGTGTACGCGCGCTGCAACCACTGAAGCGCCTGCGGCAGGTGTCCCGCCTCCTGTTCCGCGAAGCCAAGGTTGGTGAGCGTCCCCGCGAGCAGCGGATGCGTGGGGCCCAGCCGGTCCTCGTAGATGGCGAGCGCCTTCTGGTACAGCGCCGTGGCCTCCGCCTGCTTTCCCTGTCGCAGCAGCACCATGCCCAGGTTGTTGTAGACCTTCGCGGTGTCCACGTGCCGAGGGCCCAGGCTCCGCTCCCGCAGCGCCAGGGCCCGCGCGTAGTGCCCCGCCGCCGCGTCGAGCGAATCCTCACTCAGCGCGAGGATGCCCTCGTGGTTGGCCAACCGCCCCTCCAGGTCCGGCGCGGACCCCAGCCGCTCAATCAGTGCGTGCGCCTGCGCGCTCCACAGGTGCGCCTCCGGGAACCACTCGGGGGCCTCGCTCAACCCGAGCACCAGCTCCGTGGCCACCTGGAGCGCCACTTCGTCATGGCGTCCTGCCGTCGCGGCGGCCATGGCGTCGTGCCACGTGGCCATCGCCTCACGCGACTGACTCAGGCGGTGGTGGGCCCAGCCCAACACATGCAGCGCTTCTGCTTCCAGCGGGCGATAGCGCGTGGCGCGCGCGGCGGTGACCGCGGCCTGGGCCACGGGCAGGGCCTGCGCGTACCGGCCCGCGTCGAGCAGCGCCTGCGCGTGCGTCACCTCCTTGCGCACGGACTCCACGCGAGCGCGGGCCGCCGCGTCCTCCGGCGGGGGCACGGCCGCGGAGAGCGCCTCCACGTTCGCGCAGCCAGAAACGCCCCGGAGCGCGTCCACCGCCTCCGCGCTGCGCTGCACGAGCGCCGCGTCCGCGTGCGCCAGCTCCGTGCCCAGCGCGTCCACCGACCGCAGCCGCCGGTCCAGGCACGCCATGCGCAGCGCCAGGTGCGCTTCCGGCTGCTCGCCCGTCACGCGCGTGGCCTCGCACGCCTGCCGGTGCATCCGGCTCCACTGCGCCGCGTACGCATCCATGGCGCGCGACACCCGGTCGAAGGCCCCCTCCGCGTCCGGCGCGCCGCTCTGCTCGAAGGCCTCCGCCACCGCCGCCTTCTGCGCGGATCCCCATACCTGGGCGAACAACGCGGGAGCCCCACTGCACGGCGAGGGACGCACCCACGCCACCCCCACGCCCAGCATCAACCCGGCCACCACCGCCAGCGACCGACCCGCGAGCTTCCGCCGCCCCGCCTCCGGGTCGTGCTCCAGCGCCTCCAGCAGGGCCTCCATCGTCGCGAAGCGCTGCTCGGGCGCCACCGCGAGTCCCTGCGTGAGCACACGGTGCACCCACCCCGGAAGGGACGGATGCGCGGGCGGCTCCAGTTCCACCCGGGGCGTCACCGCTCCCTGGGGCGCGCGCTGCGAGTCCAGCAACGTCACCGCCATGCGCCGCAGCGTCCCCTCCTCGAAGGGGCGCTGGCCGGTGAGGGCCTCGTAGACGGACACGCAATAGCTGAACTGATCCGCGCGGGCATCCGGCCCCCGCCCCGCGTACTGCTCCGGGGCCATGTACGCGGGCGTTCCCACCAGCGCGCCCGTCGCCGTGAGCCGCGCGTCGGTGGGCCCTTCGAGGAGCGCCGTCACCGGCACGCCAGGGCCAGCCTCCGCGTTCGCATCCGACGCGATGCCGAAGTCCGTCACCCAGACGCCGCCCTCCCGCCCCAGCAGCACGTTGTCTGGCTTGAAGTCGCGGTGGACCAGCCCCGCCGCGTGCGCCGCCGCGAGCCCCCGGCCCATGGCCCGGCACACGGACAGAATCTGGTGTCGCGGGTGCGGCCCTTCACGCAGCCACTGCCGCAGCGTGCCGCCCTCCACGCGGGCCATGGCGATGAACACCCGGCCGTCGTGCGTCCCCACGTCGTGCACGGTGAGCACGTTCGGATGCGACAGGCGCGCCATGGCCTGCGCCTCGCGCACCAGCCGCAGCGCGCGAGCCTCCTCTTCCTCCTCGGGGAGCCGGCGCTCGTGCAGCAGCTTGATGGCGACGGTACGCCGAAGCTCCGGATCGAACGCCTCGAACACCTCTCCCATGCCGCCGCGCCCCAGCCGCGCGAGCAGCACGTAGCGCCCCACCCGCGTCGCATGGAGCGGCCGCTCCATCGGACCGCCACCGTCACCCGTGGGGTGACCGGTGTTCGGGGGTGAGGATGGCCCGGTGTCCGGGAGGTGCCGTGAGGTGGTCATCGGCCGGGCATCCTAGTGCCATCCGGCCTTTCCCCGCATTCCCCGCCAGGATGGTCAGCATCCAGGCGGACATCCCAGGCTCAACGCGGCGTGGGGTCTGGCATCACCCGTCGCGCACACGTCATGCTTTTCTTTTGTGACGGGCCCGTTCCCCGGTGAGCAGTGATTGCGAAGCAAGCCAATCCCAGCCATCCCGCGCCCAGGCGGCATCTCCCTATTCCCGCGTCGCGAAGTGTCGGCCCTTCGGGGACGATCGACGTGGCGCGTGCGCGGACTCTCCCGGTTGGGTATAGCGGCGCCATGCCCACCCTCCTCCTCAGTGCGAAAGAGCTGCGCGGCCTCTACACCGTCGAACTCGGACTGGAAGCCGTGGAGCGCGCCTTCCTGGCCCATGGCCGTGGCGACGCACTCATGCCCCCCAAGGTGTACCTGTCCCTGCCGAAGTACGACGGCGACTTCCGCGCCATGCCGGCGTTCCTGGACGGGGCCGCAGGCGTGAAGTGGGTCAACGCCCATCCCCGCAATCCCCAGAAGCACGGCCTGCCCACCGTGCGCGCCGTCTACATCCTCAGCGATCCGGACACCGCCTCACCGCTGGCCATCCTGGACGGCACCCTGCTCACCGCGTGGCGCACCGGCGCCGCGGGCGGCATCGCGTCCAAGTACCTGGCGAAGAAGCAGCCCCGCACGCTGGGCCTCGTGGGCTGTGGCGTGCAGGCGCGAGTGCTCATCGACGCCCACCGCGCCCTCTTCGGGAACCTGGAGCTGCTCATGGCGGATGTGTCCGACGCCGCCGCCCAGGCCCTCCAGAAGGAGAAGGGCGGCCGGGTCGTGAGCCTTGAGGAGGCCTCCGGCGCGGACATCGTCTGCTCCGCCACCCCCGCCCGCGCCCCGGTGGTCCGCCGCGAATGGGTCCAGCCCGGAGCCCACATCAACGCCATGGGCGCGGATGCCCCCGGCAAGCAGGAGCTGGATCCGCGCCTGCTCGTCGAAGGGCGCGTCTTCATTGACGACGCGGAGCAGGCGCTTCACTCCGGCGAGGTCAACGTGCCCCTGCACGACGGCCTCCTCAAGGAGGAGCAGCTCGCCGGCACCCTGGGCGAGGTCGTCGCGGGCCGCAAGCCGGGACGGACGGGCAACGAGGTCACCGTCTTCGACTCCACCGGCCTGGCGGTCCAGGACGTGGCCCTGGCCCGCGCGCTCTACGACGTGGCCCGGGCGAAGGGCGTCGGGCAGCTCTTCGACCTCGTCGGGGACGCCTGACCCACCTCGAATTTTTCGGGAGGGGGGCAACTCGCGCCGGATTTCGCGATAATCTCCTACACCCGCTTCTCCGCCCGGAGGTGTCCCTGCCGGGCGGCCCAGGACAGGAGGCTCGCATGGGCTTGAACATTCCGAAATCGGCGCCAATGGACGCGATGAACACCCACCAGCGCCTGAACACGGTGGAGCAGCGGATGCTCCAGGGCCTCACCGGCGATGATCGCACCCGCGCCGAGGCCCAGATCATGCTCCAGAAGCAGAGTGAGACCGTCGCCTACGTCTCCAACCTGCTGAAGAGCGACACCACCCTCCAGGTGATTGGAAACTTGAAGTAGCCGTCGCGGCTGTCAGGCGGAGCGCCCGCTGGCACCTCGCAAGAGGTCGCCGCGGGCCGCGGAGCCGGGCCGGTGCCCCATCCCACCTGAAGCATCGGACCGCCGTGTGCGACCTGTCAGGGCGCCGGGCGTGCCTGCACGGGGACAAAAAAGAGAGCGCTCGCCGGCACCTTGGAGTTTTACCGGCGAGCGCCCCGGGCCGCGTGCCGACTGGCAGGGCCTCGTAAAGTCGCGGCGGATACGAGTGAGGGCCTTACGCCCACCCCGCGCCACCTTCATGTTCCGCGTCCGCCCCGCGTCCCGTCCTTCCGGGCCCCGCGCTCGACGTCCGCTTCCTTCTGAAACCACGTCCCGTCGGCGGCGATTCCTGATCCGCCTGATCCGACGCCCACCAGGGTGGGCATGCCGCTCGCTGCCGGCAACGCCTGTGGCGCCATTACCACAGACTTCCCACCAATCTCCACGAAAAACGAGCTATTCCCATCTATAATCAAAACGCACAAGGTGCGACCGCCCCCGGAACGCCTCCCCCTCCATACGAACGCGCCCGCCCCCAATTGCTTGAGGACGGGCTCGGATTATCCGGATCGGTCTGACATTTCCCGGCCCTGGAGGGCGGGTTTCAGGCTCAAGGCAGCTGTGCGACCTGGCGGTACAGGGCGTCGTGCTGACGCACCATCTTCTCCAGGGACAGCTCCCGGGCGACGAAGCCCCGGGCGGCCTTGCCCATCTTCCGGGCCTCC
Organism: Corallococcus sp. CA047B; assembly: GCF_003612065.1. NCBI lineage: Bacteria > Pseudomonadati > Myxococcota > Myxococcia > Myxococcales > Myxococcaceae > Corallococcus > Corallococcus sp. CA047B. The sequence continues at coordinate 17,897 of NZ_RAWD01000016.1, read as the reverse complement.
TCGGGGTTGGCCAGGAGCCTGCGGAAGGCCTGGGCGAGCTGGGCGGGCCGCTCCGGGTCCACCAGGAGCCCCCGCTCGCCGTCCACGATGAGGTCGGGATTGCCGCCCACCCGCGTGACGACCATGGGCAGGCCCGCGGCCATGCCCTCCATCACGGCGTTGGACATGCCCTCCGCCGTGGAGCACAGGACGCCAAAGGTGGCCCGGCCGTAGAGTGCCGGCACGTCCGTGCGGTGCTTGAGGAAGTGCACCCCGTCCGCCACCCCCAGCTCCTGCGCCATCTTCTCCAGCGCGGGCCGGCGCGGGCCGTCTCCCACGAACCAGGCGTTCAGCCGGGTGCCCTCATGACGCAACATGGCAAGCGCGAGGAGCAGATCCTCCTGCCGCTTCACCGGGTGGCTCATGTTGGCCACGTGCACCACCGTGGGGATGCCGTGCGTTTCGGGCAGCGGGTCCTTGAGCCCTTCCGCGGTGCGCGCGTCGAAGCGGACCAGGTCCAGGCCGTTGTGGATGACGGAGACGCGGCTTCGGGGCAGCCCCTCCTCCTCCACGAGGAGCGTGCGGATGGCCTCCGCGTTGGCGATGACGTGGTCCGCCATGCGCGTCACCTGCGCGTGCAGCAGGCGGCGGGCCTTGCCCTGCCAGTGGGACAAGTCCAGGCGGCCGACGATGACCTTCGCGCCCGCCAGCTTCGCCGCCGGCACCGCGAGGATGCTGGAGTAGAAGTCGTGCACGTGCACCAGGTGCACGCGGTGCTGCTTCAGCCAGCGCGACAGCCGGTAGATTTGAACGAGCGTGTTGGGCTGCGCGAGCGTCCCCTTGAGGGAGAACACCTCGGGCGCGTGGCCCAGCTTCCACACCGAACCGATGAGCGGCCCGGCGTCCTCCAACACCGACACCTGCAACCGGTAGCTGGACGGCAAGCCGCGCAGCAACTCCAGCACCTGCACCTCGGTGCCGCCAATGTGGAACGACCGGGTGAACTGCACCAGTCGGAGGGGCTCCCGCCCCATCCGTGCTTCCTCACGCCGCATGCCCAGACCCCTCCCACGTGGCCGCCGGCGTCTGGTTCAGGGCCGGCTGCCTCCCCACCGCCAGGGCTCTGTCCCGTGCCTGCGCGATGCGGTGCGCGCTCGCGGCCAGGCCGAAGAGCACGTAGCAATGCGCGGACAGGATGTAGCCCGAGAACAAGTCACAGACGAGGTAGCCCGCCACCGACGCGAACAGCGCTCGCGCGATCCACCCCATCTCCGAATCCGAGGACGCCGCCACCGCGCCGCCCACCGAGCCTCCCGCGAACACCAGGAAGAAGAGCAGGCCAATCCAGCCCAGCTCCCCGATGACGTCGAGGAAGATGTTGTGCGCCACGTAGGCCCGGTGCGCCTCTGGCGGCGCGTACTCGAACCACGCGTAGCGGAAGCCGCCCGCGCCCACGCCCAGCAGCGGCTTGTCCAGGCTGATGCGGCTGGCCACCTGCCACGCGTACACGCGGCCCATGGCGGACGCGTCCTCGTGGAAGCTCGCCACCGTCTCGTTGCGCTGCCAGAAGCTCTTGGGCGCGAACACCACCAGGCCCAGCACGAACACGCTGCCCAGCACGATGGCCTGCATGCGGCGCTTCTCGCGGATGGCCCACAGCGCCATCGCCACCGACAGGCCGATGAAGCCACCGCGCGAGTGCGACAGCACGATGGCCACCACCGACAGCACCGCGGACAGGCCGCACAGCACACGGAAGAACCACGGGGTGCTCTTGCGCGCCAGGAAGGCCACCGCGAGCGGCACCACGACGACCATGTTCATCGCCATGTGGTTGGGGTCCGCGTACACGCCGACCCAGCGCGAACGGAAGCCCTCCACCATGTTCTCACCGACGATGTACCAGTTGATGACGCCAATGGACGTCACGATGGCGCCCACCACCATGGCCGCGCACATCGCCGCCAGCCGCTTGGGCGTGGTGATGACGTTCACGAGCGTCAGGTAGATGGCCGTGAGCTTCAAGAGCTCCACGCCCTGGTAGCGCGTCACTTCCGGATTGACGGACCACGCCACCGAGCAGAACGCCAGCGACGAGAACGCGAGGAGCGCGATGCCCCGCGCGCCGTCGAAATAGACGGGCTCCGCCTTGCCCAGCCGCCGCATCACCATCAGCCCGGCCGCGAGGCCCGACGTCAGCAGCGCCAGTCGCAGCGGCGCCAGCGCGGGGATCCACTCACCCGGCACCGCGTACATCACCGCCGCGAACCCCACGAGCAGGAAGAAAGCCAGCACGTCGCGACGCTGCTCCTGTGCGCCCGGTCCCATGAACTCCACCCCTTCGCTGTCGGTCGCTCGTCCCGTCACACGCGTGCCCCTGGCCCTCTTGGAAAGCCGATGGCCGGCCTCTCACGCCGCGGGCGGCTCGCGAAGCTGCGAGCGGACCGACGACACAAGGCCAGCGGGCGGGGGCAAAGCAGCGGGCGTGCCAGGGCTTGGGGGCGACAGAAGCCCGTATCTACGGGCGGTTGCGAGATCGCCCCGGACAGACAGGCCGGGCAAGGCTGAAAAAGCTACGGGACCGGCGCGCTCTCCATGGGAAGGACCGCGGAGGCGATGAGGTCCAGGCGCCCCTCGCGAAGCCACGGCGTGCCCAGCTCCGACAGCAGGCGCGTCAGCGTGACGTTCACCACCCGACGCAGTTCGTCCCGGGCGCCCTCCGGCACGACCGGGCCCAGCGCGGCCAGCGCGCGCTCCGCCGCGCTCGCGCGCAGGCGTGGAGCCTCCGGGGAGCCCTCGAACAGACGCTGCCCCAGCTCCACCGTGCGCCCCAGCGGCACCGGCCTCACGTCCACGCCCTCTTCCAGGACGGCCATGGCGACCACCGCCGCCCAGAGCCGCTCCACGCCCAGCACGTCCAGCGACACGCCGAAGCGCGCCAGCACGGTGTGCGCGGGGCCTTCCGCGCCGCCCAGGAGCGCGCCCAGCGCGGCCACCTGTCCTTCCGCGCGCGCCAGCAGCACCTCCGAACCGGCCACCTCCCGCAGCGACCGGAACGGCACGGCTTCCGCGCCCGGCACGCGCAGCGCGCGGCGGGGACGCTTGCGGCGCAGGGCCTCCAGCGCCGCGGCTTCTTCCGGCAGCACCAGCGGCACGTCGTCCAGCTTCATGAACGCCAGCTTGAAGAGCCGGTCCGCGCGGTACTTGAGCTGGAGCGTCAGCGTGAAGCCCACCTGGAAGACGCGGCGCAGGGGCGTGTCGCGCAGCGCGTCCGGCGACCGGGCCGGGTCCCCGCCCGTCAGGTGCTCCAGGCCCAGCGACAGGTAGTCGCGCACCCATTCACCCACGCGGCGCACGGCGTCCAGGTCGCCCGGGTCGCCCAGCTCCGCGACGAGCACCGCGTTGGCCACTTCGCGCAGCTCGTCCTCCGCGTTCATCCGCTCCACGTCGGACAGGTCGCGGAAGGCCGCCTCCACGTAGTCCACGTGCCCGCCCGGGGCGGTGAGCGCGGGGGCGGTGGGGCCCGTGAGGCGCGGCGGCACATCCACGCGGCTGAAGAGCGCCAGGGCGTCCTCCAGCGAGGGGAAGCCCAGGTCGGCCAGGCGCGCGCGACGGAACTGGAAGGCCGTCTCCTCCAGCTCGGAGGGAATCTCCCAGCGCACCGCTTCGAAGAGGCGCACCGATTCGAAGGGGTTCTCCGCGATGAGGTCGTTGACGATGGCGCGCATGGCGGACATCTCCACGCCCTCCAGCTTGATCTCCACGAGGTAGCGGCCCTCGGGCGTCTCCACCGTCATGCCCTGGGGGTTCGCGTCCGGATCCTCCTCCAGGTCGTACACGGTGGTGAACTCCTTGAGGAGCGTCTCCACGACCTCCAGGTCCACCGCGTGCAGCTTGCGCAGGAAGTCTTCCGGTTCGTCCCCGCGCGCGGCGCGCAGCCACGTCAGCACCGCGTGGGGCTCCACCTTGTCCTTCACCCACCCGCCCAGGTCCACGAAGGTGCGGAACTGCGCGGGCGACGCCAGTTGCACCAGCTCCGTGGTGTCCGCGAGGCCGACTTCCTGGATGGTGACGTACAGGTCTTCCGCGGGCAGCGAGCGCACCAGCGCGGCCGTGTCCTCCGCGTCGAAGAGGGCCTCCACGCGCCTGCGGGGGGACAGCTGCATCAACCGCTGACGCACCTCGCGGGGAGCGAGGGGCGCAGCACCACCGTTCGTCTTGCCGTTCTGGGACACGCCGGGGGTGCTACCACAGCGTGCCCGGACCCGGGAGACTCAGACGCGGGTGGCCTTGCCGAAGGTGTCCAGCAGCGTGCCCCACACCTCTTCCACGCCCAGCTTTTCGGTGGAGGAGAACGGAATCAGCGCCTCGCGGGGCAACTCCAACTGCGTGCAGAGGGCGTTGAGCCGGGGCTTGCGCTGCGCCTTCGTCAGCCGGTCGATCTTCGTGGCCACCACGAGGATGCGGCGGTTGTGCTCCTGAAGGTAGTCGAGCGTGCGCAGGTCCTCCGGAGACGGCCCCACCTCCGCGTCGATGATGCTCACCACCACCTCCAGCCGGTGACGGTTCTTCAGGTAGGAGGTGATCATCTCCTGCCACTGGGCCTTGTCCGCCTTGCTCGCCTTGGCGAAGCCGTAGCCGGGCAGGTCCGCCAGCCGCACCGTGTGGCGCTGGCCGTCGCGGTCCAGGTCCACGTCGAAGAAGTTGAGCGTGCGGGTGCGCCCGGGCGTGTTGGACACGCGCACCAGCTTTCGCCGGTTCGTCAGGGCGTTGATCATGGACGACTTGCCCACGTTGGAGCGGCCGACGAAGGCGACCTCCGCGGCGTGGTCCGTGGGCAGGCCCTTCAATTCCACGGCGGTGGTGACGAAGCGGGAGTCGAGGATCTTGATCAAGAAGAAGTCACTTCTTCGCCGTAACGGGTGCCGGCGTGGAGGGGGCCGCGTCCGCGCGGGTCTGCTGCTTGCGGGCACGTTCGGCGGACCAGTGGTCGATGGCCTTCAGCGCTTCCTTGAAATCAAACGGGCGCAGGGAGGGAGACGAGGCGTCATGGCAGGTGCGGCACTGCTTCTCGGAGGGGTCCACCAGCCCCACCAGCCGCGCCAGCTCCGGGTCCTTCATCACGTAGGACGGGGAGTAGTACTGCCCTCCCCCGTGACACGTCTCGCAGGTGACGGCGGCCAGCGTCTGCGCCGCCTGGTCCGGGGCGTGGCAGGACAGGCACCGCGCGTCCTTCTTCTGCGCGTCCGCCAGCGTGTCGGTGGCCCGGGCGTGCTTGGACTTCATCCACGCGTCGTACGCCTCCGGATGACACCCCTTGCAGCTGTCGGGACCCGTGAAGTCCGCAGCCCCGGCAAGACCGCCCGAAGCGGCGAGCAGGAGGGCGGAAAAGACCCGGAAGGCACGAGAACGCATGGCCTGAGCACGTAGCAGAGCCCCCTGGAGGGGGCAAGGCGTCTCATTCGTGATTGAATAGCGGGTGGACACGCGCGTGCTTCAAAGGGAACGGACCTTGAGGCGCGCCTGCCTGATCCGCTAGGGAGGAGTCGAGATGCGGACCCCCGTCATTGTCGTCCTTGTCGCCGTCGCTGCCATCGCCGTCTCCCTGCCTGCTTCCGCCAAGCCGTGGCAGGGCATTGAACCCGGGTCCTCCAAGAAGGAGGACATCGTGAAGAAGTTCGGCGAACCGTCCCGGACCATGTCCCAGGACGGAAAGGAGATCCTGGCCTACTTCGCCAAGGAGGCCATCAAGGGCACCACCCAGGCCCAGTTCAAGGTGGACCCGGCCACGCAGTTGGTGGAGCGCATCGACGTGTTCCCCGCGCCCGTCATCGAGAAGGACACCATCGAGAACAGCTACGGCCCCGCGTGCCCCGGCGGCGCGGCGCCCGCCACGCCCTGCTACCTGCGCAAGCTGACGGACGACTTCCGCACCTATTTCCTCTACGTGAAGCTGGGCGTGGCCATCTTCTTCAATGAGGACGGCAAGACGGTGCAGTCCTTCGTCTTCACCACGCCCAAGGCCGCGAAGTAACCCGTGCACGTCTTCGGACTCACGGGCGGTATCGCCTCCGGCAAGAGCACGGTGAGCCGGATGCTGCGCGAATTGGGCGCGCGCGTGCTGGACGCGGACGTCATCGCCCGGGAGGTGGTGGAGCCCGGCACGCCGGGCCTCCAGCGCATCTCCGAGCGCTTCCCCGGCGTGGTGGGCCCCGACGGCCGCCTGGACCGGGTGAAGCTGGGGACCCACATCTTCGCGGACCCCGCTGAACGCGCCGCCCTCAACGCCATCGTGCACCCCCAGGTGCGCGCCGCGTTCCTGACGAAGCTCCAGGCGCTGGAGGCGGAGGGCATCACCCACGCCGTGTATGACGTCCCGCTGCTCATCGAGACGGGCCTGCACGCGGCCATGGAGGGCGTGGCCGTGGTGTGGGTGCCCCGGGACGTGCAGAAGGCGCGGCTGATGGCGCGCGACGGGCTGGACGCGCAGGCGGCGGAGGCGCGGCTGTCCGCGCAACTGTCCCTGGACGACAAGCGCGCGCACGCCACGTGGGTCATCGACAACAGTGGCGCCCCGGAGTCCACCCGTCCCCAGGTGGAAGCGGTGTGGCGGGCGATGCTCGCCCACGGCTGACACCGGGCGGGTATGCTGCGCCGCGAATGAGCGCCACGCCCAGGAAGAGTCCCGCAGGCACCTACTTCATCACCGGCTACCCGGGCTTCATCGGCAAGCGGCTGGTGGAGCACATCGCGCGCGAGGACCCGAAGGGTCACATCTACGCGCTGGTGCAGCCCAAGGCCTTCAAGGAAGCGCAGGCCCTGGCGGCGAAGGTGCAGGGCGCGAAGGTGGAGCTGCTCACCGGCGACGCGGTGGACATGCACCTGGGCCTGTCCGGCGAGGAGTACCAGCGCCTGTGCGAGCGGGTGACGGACATCTTCCACCTGGCCGCGGTGTCCCAGCTGGGCGTGCCCAAGGAGACCGCGTGGCGGGTGAACGTGGACGGCACCCGCAACCTGCTGGAGCTGGCGCGCGACTGCGAGAACCTGTCGCGCTTCAGCCACTTCTCCACCTGCTACGTGTCCGGCGACCGGGTGGGCGTCATCGCCGAGGACGAGCTGGACCGGGGCCAGTCCTTCCGCAACGCCTACGAGGAGACGAAGTTCCAGGCGGAGCGGCTGGTGCAGCGCGCCTCGGCCACCCTCCCCGTCACCATCTTCCGGCCGTCCAGCGTGGTGGGCGACTCGCGCACGGGCGAAATCGATCGCTTCGAGGGCCCCTACTACCTGGGCATCCTGCTCGTCACGTCGCCGCTGGTGGTGCCGCTGCCCCTGCCGGGCAACGGCGTCGCGCCCCTCAACGTCGTGCCGGTGGACTTCGTGGTGGAGGCGGTGTGGCGGCTGTCGCGGGATGAGCGCGCGAAGGGCCGCACCTTCCACCTGGTGGACCCCAACCCCATGAGCGCGCGGCGCGTGTACGAGCTCATCGCGGAGAAGTCCCACAAGAAGCTGCCGCGCTTCAACCTGTCCGCGCGCGCCGCGGACGTGATGCTGCGGCTGCCCCTCTTGGAGAAGCTGGCCCGGCCCCAGCGCGCGGCCATCAGCTACGTGAACCACCTGGCCATCTACAACTGCCACAACACGCTGGAGCTGCTCGACGGCACCGGCGTGCGGTGCCCGCCGCTGTCCACGTATCTGGATCAGCTCGTCGCCTACGTCAGGGATCAATACAAGCAGCGGCGCGAGGGCGCGGAGGTGGAGGATCCGCTCGACCACGCCCCCCTTCCCTCCGTCGAGGACAGCAGCCCCGCGCCTCGCACGCGCCGCTGAGCAGGGATGCACGCGGGAAGCAAGGGGCGGCGCGCCGTCGCATCCGTGTCTCCGCCTGCCCGCCCGCAGGGGGTGTTTCCCCCTCTGGCGCGGCTTATTCCAGACTGGCAATTGTTACTGGGTTGCTAACGCAAGGATGTGAGCCCCCCCTCTTTTCAACGATCCAGTGTCCTGGTTACCATGCGCTCCCACTTGAATCCGATCCGGTGAAGACAACCGCGTTCGGAACAGTGAGTTGGAGAGCAGCTTTTGCCAGGAATCGTTGACACGGAATTCGCATCAGCCACCCCGCCCGTGGGTGTGGCGTTCCGCCTGTCCGCCTCCGAGGAGCGCATCGCGCCCTCCGCGCACGCCCTCTCCGCCCTGACTTCTCGCATCGCGTCCGGCTGTCGCATCCATGCGACCTTGGACGTTGGGATGCGTTCCCTATTGGGCTGTCCACCCACGGTCCATCAGCCGTAGGGGGCCCGCCGCCCCGGCGCGCTCCGCTCCACCGTCGTCGTCTCCCGCAGTCCCCTCTCGTACGGCAGTTCATCACCCCCAAGAAGGAAGGCGCATGCGTCTCAGGGAAAAGCTTTTGACCAGCCTGCTGCTGGTGCCCATGGCGGGCTCCAGCGCGTGGGCCAAGGAGCGGTCGAACTTCGACGCGTTCCTGGAGCAGAAGGAGTCGCGCCAGCTGGCCGTGGCCCCCGCCACGGCCGTGTCGCGCGGGCTTCGCATCGAGCAGACCGAGCAGCGGCTCGGCGTGCCCACGTTCGCGTGGGCGGCTCAGGATGGCGTGCAGTCCAAGTCGGTCATCCGCAATGGCATGACGGCGGAGAGCGCGGCGCGCGCGCACCTGCAGACGGTGGCGGACAGCTACCGCCTGTCGCGGGATGACGTCTCCGGCGCCACGCTGCGCGCGGTGCACAACACGGGCACCGGGGCGATCATCGCCACGTTCCACCAGACGGTGGCCGGCATCCCCGTCTTCCGCAATGAGATCAAGGTCATCATGGGCCAGGACCTGCGCCTGGTGGCCGTCAGCGGCTACCTGGCCCCGTCCGACCTGACGCTCAACGCGCGCCTGAAGGCCCGCAGCGCGGCGTCGTTCCGCCTGGGCGCCGCGGACGCGCTGTCCGGCGCGTTCAAGGACCTGACGGGCTCCGGCACGCAGGCCTCCTCGTTCGTCAACACCGGCACGAAGGGCGAGTACACCTTCTTCGAGCTGGCCCCGGCCGCGAAGTCCTCGCTGTCGCAGGACTTGGCCATCCCGGCCCGCGCCCGTCAGGTGTTCTACACGCTGGCCGACACGCTCGAGCCCGCCTGGTACGTGGAGGTCAACGCCGGCCCGAAGTCGGCGCGCTCCAGTCAGTACTTCTCCTACGTGGTGTCGGCGACCACCGGCAAAGTGCTCTTCCGCAACGACCTGACGGTGGACGCGGCGGGCACGCCCTTCACCTACAAGGTCTGGGCGGACCAGGCCTCTCCGTTCATCCCGGAGGACGGTCCCCAGGGCAACGCCGCGACCCCGCACCCCACGGGCCTGCGCGACGGCTTCCAGATCCCCCTGAACCGCCCGCAGAACGACATCACCATCGCGAACTCGCCGTACAGCCAGAACGACCCGTGGTTGCCGGCGAACGCGTCGCAGACCACCGGTAACAACGTGGACGCGTACGCGGACCTCGCGGCGCCGGACGGCTTCACGCCCGGCAGCGCGGACCTGCGCGCGGAGACGACGGCGGAGAACACCTTCGGCCACGTCTTCGACCAGTCCCTGGCGCCCAACGCCAACGCCACGCAGATCAAGGCGGCGGTGGTGAACCTGTTCTACGTGAACAACTTCCTTCACGACTGGTTCTACGACGCCGGCTTCGACGAGGCCTCCGGCAACGCCCAGGCGTTCAACTACGGCCGTGGCGGCGTGGATGGCGACCCCATCCAGGCGCAGGGCCAGGACTACCTCAGCCGCAACAACGCGAACATGAGCACGCCGGCCGACGGTGCGTCGCCGCGCATGCAGATGTACGTGTTCAACGGCACGCCGGAGCTCAGCGTGACGGCGCCGGCGGCGCTCGCGGGCATCTACGACTCCGGTGCGGCGTCGTTCGGCAAGCAGGTGTTCGACGTGACGGGTGACGTCGTCGCGGCCACCACCAACGGCTGCGCGGCCTTCCCGGCGGACACCTTCGCGGGGAAGATCGCCCTCATCGACCGCGGCGGCTGCGACTTCGCCGCCAAGACGCTGAACGCCCAGAACGCCGGCGCCATCGCGACGGTCATCGGCAACAACGCTTCGGGCGAGGCTCCGGGCCTGGGCGGCACGAACGCCGCCGTGACCATCCCCGCGCAGTCCATCACGCAGGCCGCCGCCACCGAGTGGAAGGCGGCGCTGGCCACCGAGACCGTCACCGCCAAGATGCGCCGCGTGGCGGCCCTGGATCGCGACGGTACGCTCGACAACGGCATCATCGCCCACGAGTGGGGCCACTACATCAGCAACCGCCTCGTCGGTAACGCCGCGGGTCTCATCAACAACCAGGGCCGCTCGATGGGCGAGGGCTGGGGCGACTTCACCGCGCAGCTCATGCAGGTGCGTGAGAGCGACAAGCTCGTCAGTCACGGCACCGACTACAAGAACGACAAGTTCCAGGGCGTCTACAGCGCCGCCGGCTACACCTCCAGCGGTGGCAAGAACAACGGCTACTACTTCGGCATCCGTCGCATCCCCTATTCGACGGACATCACGAAGAACGGCCTGACGTTCAAGCACATCCAGAACTACACCCCGCTGCCGGCCGACCAGGTCGCGGGTGCGGCGACGGGCGCGTCCAACAGCGAGGTCCACAACAGCGGTGAGGTGTGGGCGTCCATGCTGTGGGAGTGCTACGCCGCCCTCCTGAACGAGCACCAGTTCCAGGAGGCCCAGGACCGCATGAAGCGGTACCTGGTCGCCGCCTACAAGGCGACGCCCAACGCTCCCACCTTCATCGAGGCGCGTGACGCGCTGTGGGCCGTGGCCGCGGCGTCGGATGCGGAGGACTACAAGCTCTTCGTGGAGGCGTTCGCCAAGCGCGGCGCCGGCCATGGCGCCAAGGCGCCGGACCGCAACTCCTCCGACCACATCGGCGTGGTGGAGAGCTTCGCCTCCGGTGGCAACATCGAGATCACCAGCATCAAGCTGGATGACACCGTGGCGGGCTGCGACCAGGACGGCGTCCTCGACGTCGGCGAGCAGGGGTCGCTCAAGATCACCGTGCGCAACGTGGGCGGTGGCGAACTGAGCGCCTTCAGCGGCACGGTCAGCACCGCCAGCACCACGGCCACCCTGGCCTTCCCGAACGGCAACCAGCTCGCCGTGCCCGCGCTGTCGCGCGGCGCGGAGGCCACGGTCTCCCTGCCGGTGAACCTCATCGCGGTGTCCGACGAAAACGCCCGCGCGGGCCTGAAGATCGACTTCGACGCCCCGTCAATCCCCGACGAGTCGAAGACGGTGAACTTCGATGCTCGCGTCAACTACGACGACGTGCCGTCCGTCAGCGCCGCGGAGTCCTTCGAGTCCGGCCTGTCGGCCTGGACGCTGTCGGACAACCTGTCGGCCTCCGGTGACTTCAACATCGCCGGCCCGGATACCAACCGCTACGTGCACGGCATCAACCCGGCGGTGGCGACGGAGATCACCCTCACCAGCCCCTGGATGACGGTGGCCGAAGCGGAAGCCTTCACCATCAGCTACAACTACCGCCACTCCTTCGAGCAGGACTACTCCTCCTCCCCGGCCCAGGCCTACGACGGCGCGGTGCTGGAGTTCACGGTCGACGGCATCGACTGGATCGACCCCTGGGATCTGTACCCGGTGGTGGACGCGGATCCGGGCTACACGCACCTCATCCCCACGGGTGGCCTGAACCCCATCGAAGGTCGCCCGGCCATGGGTCTGACCAGCGCGGGCTTCCCGGCGTTCACGTCCGCGAGCATCGACTTCGGCACGTTCTTCCCGGACCTGGGCCTCAAGAACGTCCGCTTCCGCTTCCGCGTTGGCGCGGACCTCGGGGTGGGCGCGTACGGCCTGGACGTGGATGACGTGACGTTCACGGGCGCCACGCCCGTGTTCCCGACGCAGAGGGCGCAGTCGGCCGAAGCGGGCGCCTGCAACCTCCGTCCTATCGCCAACGCGGGACCGTCCCGCGTGGGCCTGGCGGCGGTCGCCGAGGCCACCCGCGTCGGTGGCGTCTACACGCGCACGAACATCGTCCTGAACGGCACGGGCAGCATTGATCCGGACGCCGCCGCGGGTGACGCCCTCACCTACGCCTGGACGCAGACGGGCGGCGCCACGCCGGTGACGCTGACGGGCGCGGACACCGCGGCCCCCAGCTTCCTCGCGGACGTGGACTACAGCGACACCCTCGCCTTCCAGCTCGTCGTCACCGACGCGGCCGGCAAGACGAGCGTGCCGAAGACGGTGGAGATCGAGATCATCAACGTGAACCAGCCGCCGGTCGCCGCGGCCACCGCGCCCGCGACGGTGGACGAGGGCACCCCCGGGGTGGCGCTGGATGCCTCCGGCTCCACCGACGCGGACCGCGTGGACCGCAACCTGACGTTCGCCTGGACGCAGACGGGCAGCACGCCCAAGGTGACGCTGAGCGGTGCCGCCACCTCCAAGGCCACGTTCACGGCCCCCGAGGTGACGACGGACACGCAGCTCACCTTCACGGTCACCGTGAAGGACGGCAGCGCGGCGGTGTCGACGAAGGCCGTCGCCGTGACGGTGAAGAACGTGGACCGCGCCCCGGTGGCCAACGCCGGCGCGGACTTCGAGGCGGACGCCCGCTCCAGCGTGACGCTGGCGGGCTCCGGCTCGGACGCGGATGGCACGGCGGTGACGTACCTCTGGGAGCAGACCGTGGGCCCGTCCGTCACGCTGACGGGGGCCGACACGGCCTCGGCGAGCTTCACGGCGCCGGACGTCAACACCGCCACCGAGCTGACCTTCCAGTTCACGGTGACCTCCGGGGGCCAGTCCACCACGGACCTGGTCAACGTCACGGTGCGCAAGCTGAACCGTCACCCGGTGGGTGAGGCTCCGGCCGCGGTGAGCGCGGACGAGGGCAGCAACGTGGAGCTGGACGCCTCCAGCATCACGGATCCGGACGGTGACGCGCTCACCTACGCCTGGACCCAGGTCGGTGGCCCCTCGGTGACCGCCACGGGGACCAACGCGGCCGTGCTGAAGTTCACCGCGCCGCAGGTCCAGGCCGACACGGCCGTGGCCTTCAGCCTGGTGGTGACGGACGCGGACGGCGCGACGGCCGGTCCGTTCGTCTACACCGTGACGGTGAAGCAGGTGAACCAGGCGCCGGTCGCCAAGGCCCGGGTCATCTCCGGCGTCCGTGGCGGTGAGCTGGTGAAGGTGGACGCCTCGACGTCCACCGACCCGGACCACGAGACGCTGACGTACGCGTGGGCGCAGACCGGCGGCTCCTCCGTGAGCCTGACGGGTGCCAACGCGGCTGAAGCCAGCTTCACGCCGGCGAAGAAGAAGACCGCGGAGACCTACTCCTTCACCGTGACGGTGACGGACGCGGCCGGTGCCACCAGCACCGCCGAGGTGAAGGTCAACGTGCCGAAGTTCGAGGAAGAGGGCGGCGGCTGCTCGTCCGCCGGCGGCTCCGTGGGCGGGATGGCTCCGCTGATGGCGCTGTTCGCGGCCATGGGCATGCTGCGCCGTCGCAAGTCGGCGTAAGGCACCCAGGCTTCGGTCGCACTGAAGCCCTGAAGTAAATGAGGGGCGGTTCCCGACACGGGAGCCGCCCCTCTCTTCTTTCCACCGGACACCCGTGCACGGGGGGCGGTAGGCTTGCCCGCCTCATGGCACGCACGTTCCAGGTGGGAGACACCTTCACGCACGTCCGCCAGTGCGACCGGCTGCGGCCGGTGTATTACGCGGGCGCTTCCGGGGACTACAACCCCATCCACATCGACCCGGAGGTGGGCAGGCTCGCCGGCTTCGACGGCGTCATCCTCCAGGGCCTCTGCACGCTGGGCTGGGCCGTGGAGGCCGTTGCCGTCTTCGTGGGGGACCCGGGCCTCGTGCGCCGCGTCCGGGTGCGCTTCTCCCGGCCGGTGCTGCCGGAGGACACCGTCACCTTCCAGGGCCGCGTCACCGCCATCGCGGAGGGCCGGCTGAGCACGGAAGTCACCGCCACCAACCAACGCGGCGAGCCCGTCCTCCGGGGCGCCGTCGTCGAAACCTCGCTCGGATAGCCATGCCCCTGGACCCGAAGTTCGTCGGCCGCGCGTACGGCCCCTTCACCTACGAAATCGGCCGGGAGAAGCTGCGCGAGTTCTCCCTCATCCTGGGCGGCTCCGTCCCCTCCGCGGGCACCTTCGGAGAGCCGCCCGCGCACGTCAGTCCCCTGCTCTACGCGGACGACGTGGCGAAGGCGGGGCCCTACGGCGACGTCATCGCCTTCCCCAGCTTCGCGGTGGTGTTCGCCATCCGCCCCTTCAGCGCCGCCATCGCGGATCCGGAGCTGGGCGTGGACCGCGTGCGCCTGGTGCACGGGGAGCAGGAGCTGGAGCTGCTGGGCGTGATGCGCCCCGGGGACGTGCTCACCACCACGGGCCACATCCGGGAGCTCTACCGCAAGGCCGGGATGGACTTCCTCGTCGTCAGCACGGAGACGCTCAACGCTCGCGGCGAGCCGGTGGTGCGCGGCGTGTGGACGGCCGTCATCCGCCCCGCGTAGAGACGGGCGATCCGCCGGGGGCGATGATGCCCTCGTCCAGCAGCTGCGCCAGGATGCGCGCGGTGTCCAGCCGCGACATCCCCGACAGCGCGAAGAGGTCGTCGAAGCTCACCGCGCCGTCAATCTGCGCGAGCACGAAGCCGGCGCGGTGATCCAGGTTGAGCCAGATGATGTCATCCGGCTGCAACCGCACGCGGGGCATCCGGTCCAGGTCCCCCAGGCGGGCCTCCAGCATGGCCACCAGGATGCGCTCGCTGCGGTCGCGCAGGGCCTCCACGCGCGGATCCTCCGGCGCCAGCGACTGGGCCCGGCGCAGCAGGTCCACCGCGCCGGAGTGGTCGTCCAGCGTCAGGAGGTCCTCCGCCCCCTTCAGCAGGCACTCCACCTCCGAGCCCTGGGGAAGCGGCCCCATCCCGGCGTAGCTCTCCGGGAGGCCGAACTCCTGCGTGCGGTGCGCCTCCGCGATGAGGTCCAACGCGTCGCCCGGCGTCCCCGTCCCCTCCGGCAGGTTCACGGACTCGGGCAGCGGCTCCGCGGGGCCGGGGCTGGACGCATCCGCCCAGGCGCCCCAGTCCCCCTCCATGTCGGGCGCGGCGATGTTCACCGGCGCGGTGGAGCCGCCCCCCGGGGTCAGCAGCTGGCGCGCGCGCGCGTTTGCGGGATCCAGCTCCAGCGCCCGGACGAAGAGCTTCTCCGCGCCCGGAATGTCGCCACTCAGTCGCAACAGCAACCCGGCTTCGACCAGTTGCCTGGCCCGGAGCGTGTTCATGGGGGACTCCCTCGCGGAGCGTGAAGGCCGGGCATGCGCGGCTACCGTCCCGGCGTCCCGCGCGGGCTGGCCGCGCGCAACTGCGGCAGGCTCTGGGAGAGCGCCTCGCAGGCCCGCGTGAGCGCGCCCACGTCCTCGCCTCCGCGCACCTGCCGCGCGTGGTCCAGGGCCTGCTCCGCGCGGGCCACGACGTCGGGCGACAGCCCTCCGGCACCGGGCAGCAGCCGCACGCGGGAGAGCGCGTCCACCAGGTCGCGGGCCAGGATGTCCAGCTCCACGCGCCGGGTCTTCAGCTCCTCCGACGCGCGCGCGGTGACGAGCCAGTCGCGCTGTTCCTCCATGATGCGGCGCAGCTCGTCCTCCGTGAGGCCGCTGGACGCGGTGACGGTGATGGACTGGCGCAGGCCCGTGTCGCGGTCCCTCGCGGAGACGGACACGATGCCCTCCGCGTTGATGTCGAACGTCACCTCGATCTCCACCTGGCCGCGCGGCGCCTCGCGCAGGCCGGTGAGGAGGAACTCGCCCAAGAGCTCGTTGTGGTGCGCCAGTTCGTGCTCGCCCTGGAGCACCATGATCTTCACCGTGCGCTGGAAGTCCTTGGACGTGGCGAACACCTCCGTCGCGGACGTGGGCACGGTGGTGTTGCGCGGAATCAGCCGGCGCACGTAGCCGCCCGCGATGGCCACGCCCATGCTCTGCGGCGTGACGTCCAGCAGCAGCAGTTCGCTCTCCTGCGCCACCAGCGCGTGCGCCTGGATGGCGGCGCCCAGGGCCACCACCTCCTCGGCGTGCACGCCCTTGCAGGGCTCGCGGCGGAAGTACTGGCGCACCTGCTCCACGATGCGGGGCATGCGCGACATGCCGCCCACCAGGATGACCTCCTTGAGCTCCGAGGGGCGCACCTTCGCCTCCCCCAGCACCTCGGAGGTGATGCCCACCAGGCGCTCGCCCAGGTCCGCCGTCAGGTCCTCCAGCTTCTCGCGGGTGAGCGTGGCCTGCAGGTGCAGCGCGGCGCCTCCGCCCGGCGGCGTGCAGATGAAGGGCAGGTGCACCTGCGTCTCCTTCACCGACGACAGCTCCACCTTGGCCTTCTCCGCGGCGTCCTTCAGCCGCTGCAGCGCCATGCGGTCCTTGCGCAGGTCGATGCCGTGTTCCTTGGCGAAGCCGAACACCATCCACTCGATGATGCGGTGGTCCCAGTCCTCGCCGCCCAGGAAGGTGTCGCCGCCTGTCGCCACCACGTCGAAGATGCCGTTGTTGATCTCCAGCACCGACACGTCGAAGGTGCCGCCGCCCAGGTCCAACACGGCGATCTTCCCGTTCACCGTGCGCCCGAAGCCGTACGCCAGGGCGGCCGCGGTGGGCTCGTTGATGATGCGCAGCACCTCCAGCCCAGCGATGCGGCCCGCGTCCTTGGTGGCCTGCCGCTGGCCGTCGTTGAAGTAGGCCGGCACGGTGATGACCGCCTGGGTGACGGGCCGGCCGAAGTGCGCCTCCGCGTCCGCCTTCAGTTCGGCCAATATCATCGCGCTGACCTCCGGCACGGCCAGGTCGCGGCCCGCCAGCCGGATGCGCACGTCGTCGTGGGCGCCGCACACCACCTGGTACGTCAGGGCGCGCATCGCGTCCTGGACGGGGTGCGAGGAGAACTTGCGGCCGATGAGGCGCTTGGCCGCGGACACCGTCTCCTGCGGGTTGGTGATGGCCTGCCGCTTGGCGATGCCGCCCACCAGCCGCTTGCCGTTCTTCGACACCGCCACCACGGACGGGGTGAGGGGCGCGCCGGTGCGGTTCTTGATGATGAGCGGCTGGCCGTCCTGCACGGTCGCGACGAGGCTGTTCGTCGTGCCCAGGTCGATGCCAATCAGCGGTCCGGACTCAGCCATGGGGACGCATGCACCTCACGTGAACGTCCAACGCAACTTCTTGAGGGCCGCACGGGCCTCCGCGTTGTCCGGATCCAGGCGCACGACCTCCTCGTAGTGATGCTTGGACTGCTTCTTCTGCCCCGCCGCCAGCAGCAGGTGGGCCAGCAGCAGGTGGTAATCCGCGCGGCCCGGTTTCAATTCCACCGCGCGCTGCGCGAGCGCCCGCACCTCGTTGACGTCATGCGCCAGCTCGCGGCCCACACGAGCAGCCTGGAAGGCCGCCTCCGGGTTGTCCCCGTTGAGCGACACGGCCAGCTTGTAGGCCGCGTGCGCCCCGGCGAAGTCCCCGCCCATCTCCATCTGCTGGCCCCGCTCCACCTCCGCCTGCGCGCGGTGCAGGTCGTGCTTGCGGCGCGCGTCCACGAGCAGCGCGGCGACCTCGCGGTTCTTCGGATCCAGGCCCAGCACGTGGTTGAAGTCCTGGTAGGCCCGCTCGAAGTCCCCGCGCGCGGTGGCCGCCCTGCCCCGGGCGACGAGCTCCGTGAGCTTGTGCGTGCGCGCCATGTACGGGTGGCGCGCGAGCCGGGCCTGACGCTCGGCGCGGCGGGCCTCCGACTCCGCGTCCACGGGCCCGGGCGCGGGTTCAGCGGGGGCGGCCGAGGGCTGGACCGCGGCGAAAGTCCCCGACGGAGGACGCGCCACGGCCTGGGCCATGGG